>DAOPYU010000225.1:6019-7595 GCA_035353095.1 Candidatus Sumerlaeota bacterium
ACCCCCAGCCCCACCAGCAACAAACAAGACGCGAACCGCATGTAGAAACGCATAGCCCACCTCCTGAGAGAAAAATGTAGAATGAAAAATGGAACAATCTCAGTGTAGGGAACCCGCCCCGGCAAGTCAACCCTCTTCCCGAAAAATGCGCGGCCAATTCGCAAATAACGGTTTTTTTCCTTGACCCTTTCCTCCGGGTACGATACACAAGACATCCTGTGTCGCGTGGTTGTGGCGGCGCAGGCACCCACACCGGGGAAGCGGTCGGTTGTTTACGCTTTCGAGCGTTGTCTGGATCGCTGCTTTCTCTCGCCGGGCCCGAGTAGCTCAGTCGGCAGAGCACTTGCATGGTAAGCAAGGGGTCAGCGGTTCGATTCCGCTCTCGGGCTCCACTAAAACCCCCAAATAAACCCCCTAAAATCAGCCTTCTAAGAGAGATCAAAAAGCAAACCGAAAAGGACTATCTTTACGGGTGAGTAGCTAAATTGACCCGTTTTGACCCCTTTTTTCGCACGGTTTGGTCACGTTTTGGTCACATTTTTCGCCATTCAAGTTAGATTCGCGAAATGGGTAAGTTTGTAGGAACGGAGCGGGGTTCTATGGCGGACGGCAAGCGGTTGTTTACTTGGAATTCCTTCGATTTTCTTCCGGGGGCGCAGTCAATCTCGGCGGACGATCTGGCGGACCTTGTGTCTATTTTCCCGGAATCGGAGCGGGAACAGGCGGCCAGAGATATTCTGGACGCGGTGAACGTGTTCATCGCGCATGCGCGGGCGCAAGAGGCGGCGCGTAACGCACCAGACCTTGACAGGGTGGCCGATGCTTTGAGCGCGGCGGCGGACGCTATTACGGAGTTGGTGCGGTGGCGGTCGGGCTGGGCCGGACTGGCCGAATGTGTGGCAGGTGACCCGGCGGATTATGAAGCGGTTGACCCGGACCATCCGTGGGGCGGCTGGGCGAATTATCAGGAACATGTCAACAATTACAGGATCATTCAAAACCGGGTGGCGGAAAGCAAGGACACCTTGTGGGCACTAGCCGGGATGCTTCGGGCGGTCGAGAAACCCGACGGGCGTCCCCGCGTTGACCCGGCGCGGTGGCTTGCGCTCCGGCTTCGGGAAATTTACTGGGCGGCCACAGGGACGCGGCGATTGGGCGCGGTGGGTGGCGCATCGGTCCGGGGCCAGCGTGATCCACATGAGCAAGGGCGATTCCTCTTGGCGGTCTTTGGACGCGTCGGGCTGGGTGCATACACGGGGGAGGGCGTGCATGACCTATTGCGGACAAGGGCGAAGAAAACCCCCTCAAAAGAGAGGCGGGGCAAGTGTGGGAAAACCCCATCGAAAACCAGATAGTTTTTCCCCATTAGATTCTCTAAGAAGTTTTCCTGATAATTGATCCTGTTCGCATGAGCGAACGGGATTTTTTTATCGGAGCGTATCGCGTTGAACGAAAACCTTTCTCAAACCCTCTCGGAAATCCTCACACAACTAAGCGAGTTGAATGCCAAGGTTGCGGTCCTGACGTCCAAGACCCGGAAACCGGCGGACCCGGAATATCTGTCTCTGGTCGAGGC
>DAOPYU010000226.1:0-7532 GCA_035353095.1 Candidatus Sumerlaeota bacterium
GGATCGCAAGCGCTGAGGCGACGCTGCGGTGACCAACACGTTGGTCCTTGACAATGCCTTCTCATGGAAGACACAAAGAACCGTTTTTATTTTCGGTGTCCCTGATTCCGCGGTCCCGTCCTCGGCTGAAGGCGCGCGCGGGTCATGCGTTCTCTCTGGCCGCCCTCTTCAGGGAAATCCTGTTCGCTCCGTCGCGGACCCGCAGAAAGTCGCGGTAGCCCTCCGGCAGTTCCTCGCTCGAGGCGGGCGCGCGCCACGTTGGTCAGTTTGATTTCATCTTCTTCGAGGCGCCCGAGGCGAGAGAACCCTCCCGGATGAGATTTTTGTGCTGTAATCCGATAGGGGTCCTATCGGTCTTATAAGACTTTCGGGCCGATGGGACAAATAGGACCCATGAAACCGATGCAACTGATCCCCGACAACCTTTCAGAAAACCCCTCGTTCGCCGCTTCCTCTTATGGAAGGCATTTCCATTCCCGCAGTGAACACCCTTCCTTCTCACGCCTTGTGTTCCACGCGGGAGATGCGGCGGCTGTTCTGCATGTAGCCCTGAGCGGCGCGGCGTTTTTTGTCCAGGTCCTTGAGATCCTGCTGAATCCGGGTCATCCGTTCCTCAATATCCCCGGTGCGCAGTTGGACCTGCTGGTTCATCGTCGAGAACCCCCTCTCGAGCAGTTGCATGAACTTGTCGGCGCGCGCGGCCAGTTCGGGCGGATAGGAGTCGCGCCGCTCGGGCCACGGGCGCACCAGTTCCAGGAACAGGTCCAGGCGCGCGCGGGTCTCCTCGAACAGTTCGGCGATCTGGCGTTCGAACGCCATGGCCTGCGAGGCTTCGGTTTCCGGGTCGGCCCGCACACTCAGTTCGATGAACTGGAAGAGCTCGGTGTAGCGCGCTTCGAGTTCCTGGATCAGGACCTCCAACTGCCGGGGGTCATTGGGGCGTTGGGTCGGGGTAGAAGACATGGCGAAACTCCGGTTTCGAAAGATGGTCGCTCAAACACCCGGCCAGCATAGCAGGCTGCCGGTTCCGACGCAATTGCAACGATGATCCGTCCGAATGCGACGGGGAAAATCCGCTTCCCCACCCCTCTCGAAACAGAGGCAGGCGAACAACTGTTTGCCTTGAACCGGCCGGGCAAACGTGCGACCATGCCCTCGTGTGATCCGGAGACATTTCCGACTCCGACACACGAAAGGAAGCGTTCATGGACAACTGCCTGTTCTGCAAAATTGTCGAAGGCCAGATTCCCGCCCAGCTTGTCTATCAGGACTCCGAGTGCGTGGCCTTCCGCGACATCAATCCCCAGGCGCCGACTCACATCCTGGTGATTCCCCGCCGCCACATTCCGACCACCAACGACCTGGCGCCAGACGATCAGGCGCTCGTGGGCCATCTGACCCTGGCCGCCGCCCGCATCGCCCGACAGGAAGGGATCGAAGAGGACGGTTACCGCCTCATCATGAACTGCAACGAGGGCGCCGGCCAGTCGGTCTTCCACATCCACCTGCACCTGCTCGGCGGACGCGGCTTCGGCTGGCCCCCCGGATGATCCCGTCCCGGTTCCAAACCACCCTCTCGCCTGTCCCGGCATACCCGGCCCTCCGGAAAGTCGCGCGGTGTGATGAATTGCTTGCAATTCGCAAACAACCCGGCGATAATCGCGACCGTTGGGGTCCGGGTGATATTGTTTTGCTTTTCCATCGTTTCCTGCCGCAAAAGGTTGGGGGCAGGGGGTAAACAAGCGGGAACCGAAAACGGGGCGGCGTGCGGGACTTTCGGGACCGGCCTTTTCCGACGCGTGGATTCGTACTCATGGAATCGTTCCAGCGGCAGGTCCACCACCTCACCGAAATCGGCATCGCCCTGTCGGGGGAACTGAACCTCGACGCCCTGTTGCAGAAAACGCTCGGTTTCGCGCGCGAACTCACCCTCGCCGACGCCGGGACCCTCTACCTGATCGAGGACAACCTCCTCCAGTTCAAGATCCTCCAGAACGATACCCTCCAGATATACAAAGGCGGCGCCACCGGCGAGCCCATCACGCTCGATCCGGTCCGCATGGAAAAGACCAACGTCTCCGCCTACGCCGCGCTGCTGCGCCAGACCGTCCGCGTCGAGGACGTGTACGACGAGCATGACGAGTTCGACTTCTCCGGCCCCCGCCGTTACGACGCCCTGACCGGTTACCACTCGCGCTCGATGCTCGTGGTCCCGATGAAGGACCATGAAGATGAGGTTATCGGCGTTCTGCAGCTCATCAACGCCCTGAAACCCGGCACCCGCGAGGTCATCGGTTTCTCGGACGAATCGGTCAACCTGGCCGAGGCCCTGGCTTCCCAGGCCGCCGTCGCCATCAGCAACGCCAACCTGATCGAAGAGACCCGCAACCTGTTCGAGTCCCTGATTCAGGTCCTGGCCACCGCCACCGACCAGAAATCCCACTACACGGGCAACCACATCCAGCGCGTGGCCGAATTCAATGTCTTTCTGGCCCAGGCGATCAACGACAAGACGGACGGTCCCTTCGCGAACGTTCATTTCTCCGCCAGGGAACTCGACGAAATCCGCATCGCCGGCTGGCTGCACGATGTCGGCAAGATCACCACCCCCGAGTGGGTCATGGACAAGGCCACCAAACTCGAGGGGATCTTCGACCGTGCCGAGCTGATCCGCGAACGTTTCGAAAACAAGCGGCTCCGGCTCGAACTCGAGCGCCTCAAGCGGCAGAGCCCTTCCGACGTCACTCCGGAAGAAACCGAAGCCGCCGAACGCGAGTATGCGGAAAAACTCCAGGGGCTCGAGGCCGACCTGGAGTTTGTGCTGGCGTGCAACCAGCCATCGCAGCGCATGGACCCCGGCGCCGTCGAGCGCCTCAGCACGATTGCGCATCAGATGGTCGAGGAAAGGGACGGTCCCCACGCCCTGCTGACTGACTCGGAACTCCACAACCTCTCGGTTTCGCGCGGGACCCTGACCGGCGAGCAGATGGCCATTATGCGCGACCATGTCACCACAACGGCCAAGATGCTGGCCCAGGTGCCGTTCCGCCACCACCTGAAGAATGTCCCGCGCTATGCGGCCCAGCACCACGAGCGCCTCAACGGCACGGGGTACCCCCTCGGCCTGAAAAGCGACCAGATCCCGCTGCAATCGCGTATTCTGGCCATTGCCGACTTCTACGAGGCCCTGGCGGCCAAAGACCGCCCCTACAAGAAAGCGCTGCCGGAAGAAAAACTCCTCGAAATCCTTCAGGCGGCGAGCAATGCGGGGGAAATTGACCCCGACATCCTCCAACTCCTCACAGAGGATAAGGTCCACCGCCAGTTCGAAGCCGAATACGAAACCCGGAAATCGCAAAAGAAAGACGCTTCGGCTTCCTGAATCGCTTTGTTTCGTCAAAAATCCCCTCCCGGGAAAGCCGATCGGGGAAGCGCGGAAACGCCCGGAAACGGGGAATTCCTTCTGTTGGGGGAAACCTCCGGGGGCGGGTAAAATCGCGAAGCAAACGAAAACTGCTTGACAACGCCAGCGCTTTCGCGAATAGTCACCCGTTACCGCCTGTCTGGCGCGACCAGGCCGGAGGGTGGTATTGTGCCTTTGAGGCCGATGATTCAGACCGGCGCCGCAAGCGCCGGGTGTGTGAAAGGACGTACGGACCATGCCCGTCCCGAGGAGAAGACACGGAACAAGTCGTCGCAAACGCAGCCGCAACCACAAGAAGTTGACCGCGAGTCTGGGCGCGAGCTGCCCGCGTTGCAACGCCGTTAAAGCGCCGCACCGGATCTGCCCGAGCTGCGGTTACTACAAGGACCGCGCGTTCACCGTCACCGTGACGGCTGAATAATGAGACTCACGCACGGGCCCCAAAAAGCCCGGGCGGGGTCTGGCGCGCAGGACCGCAAGCCATGAGAATCGTACTGGACGCAATGGGGAACGACGCGGGGGCGACCCCGCTGGTCGAAGGTGCCATTCTGGCGGTCAAACGCTACGATTGCCGGGTGTTGCTGACAGGCAAGGAACATTCCATTGCCCGCCTGTTGCGTCATTTTCGTTATACCGGCGACCGCATCGAGATTGTCCCGTGCAGGCAGGTGGTCCGCATGGGCGATTCGCCCACGGCCTCTCTCCTGAAAAAGGACTCTTCGATTGCCGTGGCCACCCGCCTGGTCAAAGAAGGGCGAGGCGACGCTGTTGTCTCGGCGGGCAATACCGGCTCCAGTCTGGCTCATGCCCTCAAAACCTGGGGGCGGCTGCGCGGTGTCAAGCGCCCGGGTATCGCCAACCTGATGCCCACCTCCAAACAGCCCTGCCTGGTGCTCGACCTGGGCGCCAACGTGGATTGTAAACCGCAGCATCTGCTCGACTTCGCCATCATGGGCGCCGTCTATTATCGTGAGATTCTGGGCTGCCCGTCCCCCCGGGTCGGGGTGTTGAGCAATGGCGAGGAACCCACAAAGGGCAACGCCCTGAGCTTGGCCACGTTCGAATTGCTGGCGAAATCCCCCCTGAACTTCGTCGGAAACGTCGAAGGTGGGGAAGTCTTCGAGGGTAAGGCCGACGTGGTGGTGTGCGACGGGTTTGTGGGCAACATCCTCCTGAAGGCCAGCGAGGGCGCCGCCCGACTGATCATGTCGGGCGTCAAGGGCGTCATGAAGCGCAATGTCCTGACTCTGGCGGGAGCCCTGATGCTCAGTCCCGGCATGCGCGCCCTGAAAAAGAAAATTGACGCCTCGGAGTACGGCGGCGCGCCGCTTCTGGGACTCAACGGCATCTGTATTATCAGCCACGGTTCTTCGAATGCGCACGCCGTCATGAACGCCATTCGAGTGGCAACGGAAGCGGTCCGTCACAACATCAACGAATGCATTATGACCGAAGTCCAGAGCATCTCGCACGAATTGGAAGGGGAAGACGCGGCCCCGTGAGGCCGAGTATGCCCCGTTTTTCGTCTGGGAGGGGGAAGCGTACCCCCCGGCTGGTGGCCTTCCGCTCCGCGCCGGATCCCGCATACCTGTCAGAAATATAAGGAGAGACATTGTGGCTTTTGGAATCCTGGGGGTTGGATCGTATGTGCCGGACCGGGTGTTGACCAACCACGATCTGGAAAAGATGGTGGAGACAAACGACGAATGGATTCGGACGCGCACAGGTATTTCGGAACGCCGAGTCGTTGCGCCGGGGCAGGCGAGCAGCCATCTGGGGACCGAAGCGGCCCGCCGGGCCTTGGAAAATGCACGCCTCGAACCGGCCGATATTGACCTGATTGTCGCCTGTACGTTCACGCCCGACCGCCCGCTCCCTTCCACGGCCTGCCTGATTCAGGCGCAGCTGGACATCTCCGCTGGCGCCGCGTTCGATGTCAATGCCGCTTGTACGGGTTTTGTGACGGGTCTGGCGGTCGCGCACGGATTGTTGCGCAACGGCGTGGCCAAGCGGGCGCTCGTAATCGGGGCCGAAGCCATTACGCGTTTTGTGGATTTCGAGGACCGCGGCACGTGCGTCCTCTTCGGGGACGGCGCAGGCGCGGTGGTGCTGGGCGAAGTCGAAGAGGGATCGGGCATTCTGGGCGAATTTATCGCCGCCAATGGCCGTATGGCCGATGCGATCACCATCTATGGGGGCGGTTCGATGAACCCGCCCACCCATGAAATGGTGGACCGGCGCGAGCAGTACATGCGCATGAGCGGCAACGAAGTCTTCAAGTTCGCCGTACGGATTCTCTCCGAGGCGCTGATCAACGCCTCCGAGCGGGCCGGGATCGAGGTGGACGACCTGAAATGGGTGATCCCCCACCAAGCCAACATCCGCATCATCGAGGGGGCCATGAAGCGCTTCCACATCCCCCACGACCGGTACATCATCAACCTGGACCGCTACGGCAACACGTCAGCCGCATCGGTGCCGCTGGCGTTCGACGAAGCGGTGCGCGACGGGCGTATCCAACGCGGCGACCTCATCGGCCTCGTGGCGTTCGGCGCCGGTCTGACCTGGGGCGCAACGATTGTGCGGTATTAATTGACGAAGAAAATGGTGGGGCCGGTTGGGGCAACCGCTGAAGGGTAAATGAGCGCCCAGGGGAAAGACGGATTTCTTTAATGGACGGAAGGGTTCGAGATGAAATATTATTTTGCCGGTTCCCTGAAAATCAACGATCCCGACCGCTACAGGGAATACCAGCAGGCCGTTGCGGGGATGGCCCAGAAATACGGCGGCGTTTTTCTGTCCAAAGATGAAGCCCCCCGGGTCGTTGAAGGCGCCTGGAATTACAGCAAATTCGTGCTGATCGAATTCCCCTCACGAGCGGATTTCGAAAAATGGTATTTCTCGAAGGAATATCAGGAAGCGGTCAAGCTTCGATGGGCCGCAACCAAGAGCGATGTCATTCTGGCGGAAGGAATCCAGTAACTCCATATTTTCCGGATGAAAATCCGAACAGAAGGGGCCTTGGAGTATAAATCCCGGGTAAAAGAGGAAATGAAGCGGGTAAGGATAAGCCGTTACCTTGCGGATGCGGCCCAAGATCGGGCCAAACGGTTCATTATCCATTGTCAATTATCCATTATCCATTCTTAAGGAGTTTTCATGACGGTTCCGTACGCTTTTTTGTTTCCAGGTCAGGGGTCTCAGGCGGTGGGGATGGGGCGCTCGCTCCATGACGCCAGCGCATCGGCCCGGGCGCGGTTCGAACAGGCCGACGCCGTGCTGGGACGCGCCCTCTCGACCCTGTGCTTCGAGGGATCCGAAGAGGAACTGAAGGAAACAGCCAACACGCAACCCGCGCTGTTCGTTTGTTCGGCGGTGGCGGCGGACGCGCTGGCCGAGCGGGACATCCGGCCCGCCTGCGTGGCGGGGCACTCGCTGGGTGAGTACTCGGCGCTCTACGCCGCCGGGGTGCTGGACTTCGAGACCGGTCTGCGACTGGTGGCGGCCCGCGGACGGGCCATGTCCGAGGCAGGCCGGACGGCGCCGGGCGCGATGGCTGCCCTTATCGGCCTCGATATCGAGCAGGTGCGGGCGATCTGCGAACAGGCCACCGAGGGCGACGACCTGGCCGTGGTGGCCAATGACAACTCACCCGAGCAGAAGGTGATTTCGGGAACGCCGGCGGCAATCGAGCGGGCGTGTGGGCTGGCCCGGGCGGCGGGCGCCAAGCGGGCCCTGCCCCTGCCCGTGAGCGGCGCGTTCCACTCGCCCCTGGTCGAGCAGGCGCGGCTGGTCATGGCCGAGCAGCTCGCGGGCGTGACGTTTCAGGCGCCCAGCTGCCCCTGCATCTCCCAGGTGACCGCGACCGCGTTGACCGATCCGGAGGAAATCCGCGCCCACCTGATCCGGCAGATCACCTCGCCGGTGCGCTGGGTCGAATCCACGCGCCATCTGATCGAATCGCTGGGCCTGAAGGCGGGGCTGGAAGTGGG
Organism: Candidatus Sumerlaeota bacterium; assembly: GCA_035353095.1. Classification (GTDB taxonomy): domain Bacteria; phylum Sumerlaeota; class Sumerlaeia; order UBA8349; family UBA8349; genus DAOPYU01. Next base: position 7,417 of record DAOPYU010000226.1, read on the forward strand.
TCCGGGCAAGGTGCTGGCGGGTCTGGTGAAACGCATTGACAAAGACTTCTGCGTGCAGGCGGCAGGCACGGCGGAAGAAATCGCCGCGCTCTGAGAGGCGGGGCCGCAACGGGAGA
>DAOPYU010000227.1:0-7532 GCA_035353095.1 Candidatus Sumerlaeota bacterium
GTTTCATCGCCGGATGGTTTCCCATCGGAGTGGACAATTCGCTTTTTCTGATTCCCAACTACACCCTGCGGTGGGATGAGGGACTTCCGCTCTGGAATCCGTTCTACCTGGCGGGAACGAGCACCTTTGACAATCTCCAGTTTTCCATGTTTTACCCGCTGCGCTGGCCTTTCTTTTTTATCCGCGACTGGACCGCCTATTACGGTCTGTTTCTCTTCCTTCATTATCTGATCGCGGCGGGGGGCATGTGGCGCCTGTTGCGGGCGATGCGGTTTGATCGGCTGGCCGCATGGGCCGGTGTCGTGTCTCTGGTGGCCGGTGGGTACATGGTGGGCGTCATCATCAGCCCGATGATGCTTTTCAGTTTCAGTTGGCTGCCCTGGTTGTTCTGGTCGGCCACGGGACGCACGCGGTTGCACCGCTGGGGCGCCACGGGGGCCCTGGCGATGATGCTGACGATCGGCCAGCCCCATGTCCTGTTCTATGGCCCTCTGGGGTTTGTCCTGGTTTTCTGCTTCTTTCAGTTCGGGAGGGGGGAACCGTCGGAAGCGGACTCCTCTCGCCCGGAATCGGAACCGCGCCGGAAGGGGGGCTTCCGGTATGGCCTGATTCTGGCGGGGCATCTGGTTCTGGCTGTCGTGCTGGCGGCCCCGTCGTTCCTCATCAGCCTCGAACGCGCCTTCCAGTCGGTGCGGTCCCGCACCGATGTGGCGCTGAACATGAGTAATTCGCTGCATTGGAACAATCTGGCGAATGTTTTTCTGGGGGGGACGGGCGGAGCCATCTATTCCGAATACATAGATGCCAGTTGTTTCATCGGCAGCATCGGACTCTTCCTTCTGCTTACGCTCGTGGTGCGTCGCGACTCGTGGCGCGACCGGCGGTTCCTGTGCGGTCTGGTCCTGGTGGTCCTGGGCTCTTTTCTCGCGATGGGAGAAAATGCCGGACTTCAGCATGTCATGCCCCACATCCCTATCTATCGTTCCCTGGTCGGTCCGAACCGCGCCTTGATCCTCACGGCCCTCGGGTTCCCGATCCTGTTGGCGTTGGCTGTCGAGCGACTGGAACGCGGACGGGTGGAAGTGGCCGGTCTGACGGCGCTGACGTGTGGTTGCCTTTTTCTGATTCGGTTTTCTCTGCGCCTGGCCTCTTTCGCGCCCCTGGCCCCCGTTCCGCCCGGTTGGGGGGACTGGCTGCTTGTGTGGTTCGAGAAACCGACCTCCGCGGGCCTGGATGCCTTTCTGTTGATAGACGCGGCGCTGGGGCTTCTGCTGGCCGGGGGGGTGTTGTTGCTCTTGCGGAAAAAGCCCCGCTGGGCGGCCGGCGTCCTCACGGGGTTTTTGTTTGCCCAACTCTGGCATTTCAGTCCCCGGGTCTTCCCGCCCACCCAACGGGCCGATTACTATGCCCCGCCGGACGTTATCCGGACCCTGCAATCGCTGCGCGACGCAGCCCCCGGCCATCCGTTCCGGGTGGATACGCACGACGCGCTGCGCCTGCACGATACGGACTTCAATGTGTTCTTTGACCGTCATTACCTCATCCCCAATTATTCGGTCCTCTACCACCTCGAGGGCTTGAGCGGGTTTGACCCCATGACGCCCCTGCGCATTCTGGAACTGGTCGAGCAGACGGCCGGGCGCACCCCGTTCAGCGACCCCCTGCGCGTGCTCACCACAGCCCGGCCCGATGAGCGCCTTTACGACCTGACCAACGTGCGGTATCTGGTCGGCCATCCCTACGACCGACGCGTGAGCACCCTTCCCCAGATGCTGACCGATCAGGAACCGGTACTGCCCGTCGGGTACTGGGAAACTCCCGAGAAGTTCAATCTGCGCCTGGATTTCGACCGGACGCAGCCCATCACCCACTGGCTGTTCCTCTCTCAGGTGGACACGACGGTGGATTTTCCACACGGGGCTCAGGTGGCCACTCTGCGGGTGGAAGCGGAGGAAGGGACGTTCTCCTTCCCCGTGCGATACGGGGTGGAAACCGGTCCCCTGCGGGCCTACTATTGGGACCATCGGAATGGGAAGACCGGCGCCGACGCGATTCAGAATGCCCGCTGGCCCGTGCCTCTCCTCAACCGGGATTCCGACTACCAGATGGAACTGGCCAACTATCGCGGAGTGATTGCTTTCGGCCAGCCGTTGCACGTCAAGCGTCTCGTCTGGGAGCAGGTGCAACCTGCGGGGCAGACCCAGCCTTTTGCCCTGTTTGTGGGCGCTCAGGCCTGCCGTCTGGCGCCTCCCCCAGAGGGGAATCCCTGGCGGCTGGTGGCCGGTGATGAGAATCAGCCCGCGCCGCTCTTTGAATATCTCCGTGCCCCGGCCCGGGCCACCCTGGTGGATTGGCCCCAGCCCGCCGACGCCTCGCCGGAAGTGGCAGGGGCTCTGGCTCCATCGCCGATTCAGGCTAGAACCGACGTCCGGGTGGATGAGGCGCTTCTGCGTCGTCCCCCAAGTGAAAGCGACCCGGTTTTCGTGGAGCGGCATGCCAATCGCGCCCGCCTGCGTTGTCACAGTGACCAGTTCCGGATTCTGGTGATGCGCGAACTGTGGCGGCCCGATTGGAAGGCCTGGGTGAATGGCGAGGAAACCCCGGTATTCCAGATCAATAGTCTGTTGTGCGGCCTGACGGTTCCGTCGGGCGATTCGGAGGTCGAGTTCCAAATGGTCCCTACGCGATTCTTCCGGCTTCTGGCTTTTTCCGCAACGGTCGGTCTGGTTGTGCTGGCGGGGGAGTTCTTCCTCTGGCGTCGCCGGAAAAAGATCGGTAAGATCCTTCTGCCCGGGAGTGAAAAGCCGTCGTGAGGTCTTCGGTTCCCCTTGGGTCTTCACGGTTGTCGTGCCGTGCCCGTTTCGGAATCGGGACGGGGGTTGGAAAGTTATCTGGAATAGAATGCCGGAGACATGCAGATGAAATCATTCCTTTCCCGTCGCTGGGTCTGTCTGGGGGCGTTGCTGGCCATCGTTCTGCCCTGCGTGGCGCTCTACTGGCGTTTCATCGCCGGCTGGCTCCCCATCGGGACCGATAATTCCCTGTTGCTGGCGCCCAACTTTTCGTTGCGTTGGGATGAAGGACTGCCTCTGTGGAACGCCTTCTATCTGGGGGGATCGAGTACTTTCGACAATCTCCAGTTCTCGATTCTCTACCCCCTGCGGTGGCCTTTCTTCTGGGTGGATGACTGGCGGCACTACTACGGACTGTTCCTCTTTCTCCACTATCTGGTGACCGCTTCGGGGATCTGGTGTCTGTTGCGGGCCATGCGGCTCGACCGATTCGCTTCTCTAGCCGGGAGCGTGGTCTTTGTTGTGGGGGGGCACATGGCGGGTCGGGTTCTCAATCCGACGCTGTTGTTCGGGGAGACCTGGCTTCCGTGGTTCTTCTGGTCCGCCCTGGGTTCTCGGCCCCGGCACCGCTGGGGCGCCACGATCTCGATGGCCATGATGCTCTCGATTGGCCAGCCCCACGTCCTGTTCTATGGAGTTCTGGGTTTTGCCCTGGTTTCCCTCTTGTTTCAGTGGGGATTCCGGACTCAGTCGGACGAGGGGGAGCCTTCCGTCGAACCGGCTCCGGGCCGTTTTTTCCGGCGAGCCTTGGTTTTCGGCGCTCATCTGGCCCTGGCTGCCGTTCTGGCCGCTCCTTCGCTCCTCACGGGGGTGGGGCGCGCCGGCCAGTCCATCCGCACCCGGACGGACGTGACCACCAATCTGGCCGACTCGGTGGACTGGACGACTCTGCCGAGTGTGTTTCTGGGGGGATCGGGCGGGACGGTTTTTCCCGAGTTCATTGACAAAAGTTGCTTCATCGGAAGCATTGGCATTCTGCTGGCGCTCTCGATCGCCCTGCGTCGCGGTTCCTGGCGCGATCCACGGTTCCTGTGCGGGCTGGGTCTGACGATTGTCGGAACTTTCTTTGCGATGGGGAGCAATGTCGGGCTGCAATGCGTCATGCCCTATATTCCCGGCTACAGTTCGCTTGTGGGCCCGGCCCGGGCCCTGATGCTCAGCGCGGTGGGTCTGGCGATTCTTATCGCACTGGCCATCCAGCGACTGGAGGAGGGGGACCGTCTGGGAGTCATCGGGGGAGTGGCCCTGGGGGTGGGGGGGCTCCTTCTGCCGGCGTTTGTCCTGCTGGCCGATCAATTTCCCGCGGCGACGGCCGTCCCCCTCGACTGGAGTGACTGGTTGCGGGTCTGGGTCGAAAAACCCGAGGCGGCCGGGTTGGGGTCTTACTTCCTGGTGGATGCGATGATCGGGTTGCTGGCGGCGGGGGGGGCGCTTCTGGTTGCCCGCAGAAAGCCGCATTGGGCCGTTTCCCTTCTGATCGGTCTTCTGTTCGCGCAACTCTGGCATTTCAGCCCCCGTGTCTTTCCGCCCACCCGCCGAGCCGATTACTACAATCCGCCGGAGGTGATCCGTTCCCTTCAGACGTTGCGCGACACGGCGCCCGAGCGTCCCTTCCGCGTGGACACGCACGATCCCTTGCGTCTGCACGATACCGATTTCGGGGCGGCCTATGGTCTGCATTACCTCATGCCCAATTATGCCGCGCTTTTCCGTCTCGAGGCGTTGAGCGGCTTCGATCCCGTTGCGCCCCTGCGCTTTCTGGAACTGGTCGAGCAGACGGCGGGCCGTTGTCCCTTCAATGACCGTCTGCGTGCCCTCACCACCGCCCGGCCCGACGAACGCCTTTATGATCTGACCGGGGTCCGGTATCTGGTCGGCCACCCCTATGACCGGCGCGTGAGTACTCTCCCCCAAACCTTGACTCCAGGCGAATCCGTTCAACCGGTCGAATTCTGGGAAACGCCCGAGAAATTCAACCTCCCTCAGGATTTCGACCGTACGCAGCCCATCACCCACTGGTTGTTCCTCTCGCAGGTGGATGCGGCGGTGGATTTCCCCGCCGGGACGCAGCTGGCCACCCTGCACGTCGAAGCGCAGGAGGGGCGTTTTTCTTTCCCCGTGCGTTATGGCATCGAAACGGGGCCCCTGCAGGCCTACTATCTCGATCAGCGGAAGAAAACGACGCAAGCGGGACCGGTTCTCAACGCCCGATGGTCCGTGCCGACGCTCAACCGTGAAATGGGCTACCAGATGGAACTGGCCAATTACCGGGGGATCATTTCGTTCGGTCAACCCCTTCACGTCAAACGCCTTACGTGGGAGTTGACCCACCCGAAGGGCCAGAGTCAGTCGTTTGTTCTTTTTGTGGCCAGCCAGGCCTGCCGGCTGGCGCCCCCGGCGCAGGACGATCCCTGGCGACTCGTCTCCGGTGATGAGAATCAACCGGCTCCGCTTTTTGAGTACCTGCGCGCCACGAGCCGTGCCACCCGGGTGGACTGGCCCGGGGAGAATAAACTCACATCCGGTTCCGTTGTCCAGGCGTTTCCAACCGGCCCGGCGGCGGATATTTGCGTGGACGAAGCGCTCCTGCGCCGTCCCCGGGCGGATGGCGACCCGGTTTATGTCGAACGGCACACCAACCGTGCCCTCTTGCGCAGTCACGGGGACCGGGCCCAGATTCTGGTGTTGCGCGAGCTCTGGCGGCCGGACTGGAAGGCCCGGGTCAACGGGGTGGAGACGCCGGTTTTCCCGGTCAACGGTCTGCTCGGTGGCGTGGCGGTTCCGGCGGGGGATTGCGAGGTTGAAATCCGCCTCGTCCCCGCGCGTTTTTTCCACCTGTTGGCGATGGCGGGTCTTGTGGGGGGGCTGGCTCTGGGGATCGAAATTTTCCTCTGGCGGCGGAGGAAAGGGACCGGAAAAAAATCCGGGGTGTCCCCAATGGTTTCTCCCTGAGGGTCTTTCTTCTTATTCGAGGTATGGGACGCAGGACGGTTCCGATTTTCCTCATGGCGATTTTTTCTTGCGTTTTTCCCTGCGTCTGAATAAGCTCAGACGGTTCTGTTGGCGTGGAAAAACTCCACAAGCCTGCAGAATCGGCTGAGGAGGGTGAAAAATGCCGACTTACGAGTACCAATGTCAAACGTGTGGCAAGGTGTTTGAGCACTTTCAGAGCATGAGTGAAAAGCCTCTGAAAACCTGCCCCTTCGACGGGTGCCAGGGGGAGGTCAAGCGGTTGGTTTCGGGGGGAACCGGGGTGATTTTCAAAGGATCGGGTTTCTACGAAACGGATTACAAACGCAAGAGCGGAGGAAGTGGTTCCAAGACGACCAGTTGTCCGGCCGCCCAAAATAACTCGTGTCCCAACAGGGAGGCGTGTAAAGCCGCATCTTGATCCGGTCCCGGGCGAACCACGCTGCTGATGGACCGCATCGCAAAAGGAGCATACCAATATGTCAGGGCATAATAAGTGGTCCACCATCAAACACAAAAAGGCCGCCACGGACGCCAAGCGCGGAGCCGCCTTCACGAAGATCATTCGCGAGTTGACCGTCGCGGCGAAAGCCGGGGGGGGCGATCCGAACTCCAACCCGCGCCTGCGGGTGGCCATTTCCGCGGCCAAAGAAGCCAATATGCCCAAGGACACCTTGGAGCGCGCCATCAAGAAGGGCACCGGCGAACTCGAAGGGGCGACCTATGAAGATGTGACCTATGAGGGCTACGGCCCCGGGGGCGTGGCGGTTTATGTCGAAGCCTCGACGGACAACAAGAACCGGACCGCCGCCGAAATCCGCCACATCTTCGCGAAGTACAATGGCAATATGGGCGAAGTCGGATGCGTGGGCTGGATGTTCAAGAAAAAAGGGGAAATTATTGTCCCTGCCGAGGGCGTGGATGAAGACGCCCTGATGGAGATCGCCCTGGAAGCCGGCGCCGAAGACATGGAACGCGACGGCGACGAGTTTGTCGTCACGACCGAATGGCAGAACATGCTCACCGTGCGCGAGACGATCGAGGCCAAGGGGATTGCCGTCGAAAGCGGCACGGTCTCGATGATTCCCGACAACACCGTCCAGATCGAAGGAAAACCCGCCGAAACCCTGATGAAACTCCTCGGCTCGCTCGATGACTTTGACGACGTGAACTCGGTGGCCGCCAACTATCAGATTGACGACTCCGAGATGGAACGGATCATGAACGCCTGAGTCCGCCCCGCTCGGGTGGAGCCCGGTTTCGGGGACCATCCGTAAGCGCAGGGCAGGTGCGATGGGCGCCGAAGCGCAGCAACAAGTGGCGTAACCCGAAAACACAGCCCTCCGGGCTGTGTTTTTGTTTTAGGAGAAACGCCTGTCGAATAATCGGTCGGATCCGATTGATCCGTCGGATTAGACCGATAGAAAAAGGGACACCCCCAGAAGAGGAGCAAAAACGCATGTCCAAGTTGATGATTTCTGTCGCAGGTATTCGCGGTACGATCGGCGATTCCCTGATTCCGGAGGAATACCTGAAGTTTGCCGCGGCGTTTGCCTCGACGCTTGAAACGAAAAAGATCGTGCTGGGGACCGACACGCGTCCCTCGCGCGACATGGTGCGCCATTGCGTGCTGGCCGCCTGTCTGGCGACCGGTTGCGAAGTGCTCGATCTGGGTATCGTTCCCACCCCGACCGTCGGCCTGATGGCCAA
>DAOPYU010000228.1:0-2697 GCA_035353095.1 Candidatus Sumerlaeota bacterium
TACGCTGACGTTTATCACCGCCACTTACACGTCCGCCCGCGGGCAGGCCGTTCTCAACCCGACCGGTTTACTCTTCAAGTTTTACCGGGACAGTTTCGGGACCATTCCGGTGAGTGTTTCGGGCAATTCTCCGCAGCCGAAGCCGACGGACCCCCCAGGGGGCGAGCAGCCCACTGTCCACGCTGGCAGCGACACCTTCCCGCTGGACGTGGCCGCCGCCTGGACGGCTGATCGCAAGGCCCTCACGGTCGCCGTCATCAACCCGACCGAGTCGTCGCAGACCTTGAAACTCAAGATTGACGGAGCCGAACTTTCCGGAAAGGGTACCCTGCGCCGCATGGCGCCGCCAAGCCTCACGGCTACCCTTACCATCGGCGAGGAACCGGGCGTCAAGATCGAGGAACAGTCCCTGGACAGCATTCCCGAGAAACCGACGTTCGCTCCGTTCAGTGTGAACATTTACGAATTTCCGGTCAGATAATGACGGGATGCGATCAAGCAAAGCATAAGGAGTTTCATTGTGAAGAATTCTATGCTCTCTCTGTTTTCCGCTGTCTTGCTGTCCGGTAGCGTTCTTTGCGTTTCCACAGCTCAACCCGGGCCTCAGACAACCGGCATGAAAGTGGAACGAAACGTTCCCTATGTCGAGAAAGGTCACCCCAATCAAGTGTTGGACCTTTTTCTGCCGGAAAAACCTTCCGACAAACCCTTGCCCCTGATGATCTGGATTCACGGCGGGGCGTGGATGGGGGGGAACCAGGCCAATCCGCCCGTTCTCTACCTGATGAAAAAGGGCTTTGCCGTTGCGAGTATTCAGTACCGCATGTCCGGAGACGCCCAATGGCCGGCCCAGGCTCACGATTGCAAGGCGGCCATCCGTTTCCTGCGGGCCAATGCTGAGAAGTACAACCTCGATCCGAATCACTTCGGAGTCGGCGGCGATTCGGCCGGCGGACATCTGGCCGCCTTCGTCGGGACCAGTGGCGATGTGAAAGAAATGGAAGGGGACTTGGGCCATCCCGACGTTTCCAGTCGCGTACAGGCGGCCGTGGATTGGTTCGGCCCCACGGATCTGCTCCTGATGGGTCAACAGGCGGGTCCCAACAGCGTGGAACAGCACGACGACGCCAATTCCCCCGAATCGCGCCTTCTGGGCGGGCCGGTCCAGGAAAAACGGGATCTGGCCAAAACCGCCAATCCCCTCACTTACATAGACAAGTCTGATCCCCCTTTCCTGATCATGCACGGTGACAACGATCAGATCGTTCCACTCGCCCAGAGTGTTATTCTGGCCAAGGCGTTGATTGATGCGGGTGTTGAGGTGACCATGCAAACCATTCCCGGCGCGATGCACGAGGGGCCGGAGTTTCACACTCCGGAAAGCCAGCGACTGATTGAGGAATTCCTCTCCAGAAAACTGAAAGCAGCCGATAACCAGGCGGAAAAACCTGCGGTCCAAAAGTAAAAAACCAGACCTGATTCGAAAATAGAAGGAGTCCAAGATGAACAAATTTATTTCCTCATGGCTGACCGTCACGATGATTCTGTGTGTCAGTGTTTTCTTCTCTTCCGCAGCCGAACCAACCCCTCAGACTCAACCCGCATCCCCCTCAACAAAACCCGCGGATTCCCCGAAATCGCCTTTTACCCTGCCGCTCCAGTGGAAATCTTCAGGGATACTGGTCAAACCGGTGTCGGATGACACGCACACCATCGTGTCCGTCAAAGATCCCACCATCGTGCGTTACAACGACCTGTGGCACATCTATGCAACCGTCTATTCGACGTCTGCCAAGACCTGGAATATGGTGTACCTGAACTTCAAGGACTGGTCGGAGGCCCCCAAGGCCAAACTGTATTACATGGATCAAAACCCGAATCTGAAAGGGTATCACTGTGCGCCGAATCTGTTCTATTTCCGGCCGCACAAGAAGTGGTATCTGATCTTCCAGTCGCAGCAACCGCAGTACACGACCACCGACGATATTTCCAAACCGGAAAGCTGGGGAAAACCGCAGGACTTCTTCCCGGCCAAACCCGCCGGCGCGCCGCAGCTCTGGATTGATTACTGGATGATCTGCGACGATACGCACGCGTACCTGTTCTTCACCGGCGACAACGGCAACGTGTATCGCAGCCGGACGAAGATCGAAGACTTTCCCAAGGGCATGAGCGACCCGGAGATCGTCATCAAGGGCACGCGAAATGAAGTGTTTGAGGGAAGCATGACGTACAAAATCAAGGGGACCGATACGTACCTGACCCTGGTGGAAGCCATGGGACCGGCACGATACTACCGAGCCTGGACTTCCAACCGCCTCGATGGCGAATGGACCCTTCTGCCGGACGCCAACACATGGCAGAAACCTTTCGCAGGAATCAACAATGTGACCTTCGAAGACGGCGTGATGTCCTGGACAAAAGACATCAGTCATGGAGAGATCATTCGGGACGGATACGATGAAACCATGACCATTGACCCCAACAACCTCCTGTTCCTTTACCAGGGCCGTGACGCAGCGGCAAAAGTCCCCTACGAACTGTTGCCCTATCAACTCGGGCTTTTGAAACTGGAAAAATCCGGGAAGTAGTGGCAATCTGAAGCCCGGATACCCATCCGTATGTAAAACCCGGGCTCCATCTCACGGACAGGAGTGCGCCCCCCCTGTCAGAAAAGGAAACCGATCCCATGAAAAA
>DAOPYU010000228.1:2797-7523 GCA_035353095.1 Candidatus Sumerlaeota bacterium
TGGATGGGCCGCACGGCGCGGCAGATGGCCGAACTGACCAACGCCATCCAGAAGTTCTTTCTCGATAACTCGCGCCTCGGCATCCCGGTTGTTTTCCACGAGGAGTGTCTGCACGGCCACGCCGCGCTTGACGCCACGAGTTTCTGCCAGCCCATCGGCTTGGGCGCCACTTTCAATCCCGCGCTGGTCGAGCAGCTTTTTACCATGACGGCCTACGAGGCGCGCGTGCGCGGTACGCATCAGGCGCTTACGCCGGTGGTGGATGTGGCGCGCGATCCCCGCTGGGGGCGGGTCGAAGAGACCTACGGCGAGGATCCCTATCTGAACACGCAGCTCGGCATTGCGTCCGTCCGTGGTTTCCAGGGGGACGCCTCGTTCAAGGACAAGCGGCGCGTGATGGCCACGCTCAAGCATTTTGCCGCGCACGGCCAGCCGGAGTCCGGCCAGAATTGCGCGCCGGTGAATGTCTCGGAGCGGGTGTTGCGCGAGACGTTCCTGCACCCGTTCCGCGATGTGCTGCGCGAGGGCGGCGCCGTCAGTGTCATGGCCAGTTACAACGAGATTGACGGGGTTCCCTCCCACGCCAGCCGCTGGCTTCTGCGCGATGTGCTGCGTAAGGAATGGGGATTCAAGGGATTTGTGGTGTCGGATTATTACGCGATCTGGGAACTGGGTTATCGGCCCGACACGCACGGTCATTTTGTCGCCAGGGACAAGAAGGAGTCCTGCAAACTGGCGGTGGAGGCCGGCGTGAACATCGAATTGCCGGAGCCGGATTGTTACCTGTACCTCGTCGAACTCGTCCGCAAAGGCCTGCTCAAAGAAAAACAACTCGACGACCTGGTGGCCCCGATGCTGTACTGGAAATTCCAGATGGGGCTGTTCGACGATCCGTATGTGGACCCGGACGAGGCGGATCGGGTGGTGGGCTGCGACGCGCACCGCGACCTGGCGCTCCAGGCGGCCCGGGAAACCATCACTCTGCTCAAAAACGAGGGGCAGATCGTCCCGCTCAATCCGGAAAAACTGAAGACCCTCGCGGTCATCGGCCCCAATGCCAACCGCCTGCTGCTCGGCGGTTACAGCGGCAGGCCCAAACAGAACGTCACCGTGTTGGATGGCATCAAGGCCCGGCTGGGTGACCGTGTCAAGGTGGTTTATTCCGAAGGGTGCAAGATCACGAAGGACGGCAACTGGCAGCAGGATGAAGTCATTCCCAGCGACCCGGTCGAGGATCGCAAACAGATCGCCGAAGCGGTGAAGGTCGCGAAAACGGCGGATGCGATCATTCTGGCCATCGGCGGCAACGAGCAGACCTCGCGCGAGGCGTGGGGACTCAACCACATGGGCGATTGCACCTCCCTGGACCTGGTGGGGCGGCAGAACGAACTGGTGGACGCGATGGTGGCGACGGGCAAGCCGGTCATCGCGCTTCTGTTCAACGGGCGTCCGATCTCGATTACCGATCTGGCGGGCAAAGTGCCGGTCATCTTCGAGTGCTGGTATCTTGGTCAGGAATGCGGCCACGCGGTCGCGGACGTTCTGTTTGGCGATGTGAATCCCGGCGGCAAACTCCCCATCTCCATCCCGCGTTCGGTTGGCCATCTCCCCGTGTTCTACAACCACAAGCCGTCGGCTCGCCGAGGCTACCTCTGGGACGATGTTTCGCCGTTGTTCCCGTTCGGATTTGGGCTCAGTTACACGACGTTCAAACTGGAAAACGTCCGGCTGGCAAAGAAGAAAATCGCCCGCGACGGTTCGACGCGCGTCCGGGTGGACGTGACCAACACCGGCCAGCGCGCCGGGGCGGAAGTCGTGCAGATGTACATCCGCGACTGCGTCAGTTCCGTCACCCGTCCGGTGAAAGAGTTGAAGGGATTCCAGAAGGTCTGGCTCGAACCCGGCGAAACGAAGACGGTGGCGCTGGATATCACGCCGGATTCTCTGGCGTTCTACGACGTCAACATGAAATATGGGGTCGAACCGGGCGAGTTTGAGATCATGGTCGGGAGTTCGTCTCGAGACACCGATCTGCAGAAAATTATTCTGACCGTTGTATAGTCCGACTCGTCAATTGGAATCATTTTCCGGAACCAGACAAGGGCCTTGCCCGATTCTTCAGCCATCGGAGTAGAAACTATGAGCAATCCTCCCCAGAAACTCTCCTTCTTCGAGAAGGCCGGTTACAGCGGCGGAGACGCCGCCGCAAACTTCGTCTTCATGACAATGGTCCTGTTCCAGACCAACTTTTACACCGACGTGTTTGGCCTGAGTGCCACCGCAGCGGCGGCGATTCTGCTCTGGCCGCGCCTGTGGGACGCCATGTTCGACCCCATCATGGGCGTGTTGGCCGATCGTACCAAGACGCGTTGGGGACGGTTCCGTCCGTGGATACTCTGGACCTCCATCCCGTGGGCCGTGGTGATGGTACTGGCCTACACCACGCCCAAGGGGTTGAGCACGGCGGCCTTGTTCGCCTACGCCGCGATCACCAACACGATGCTCATGACCCTCTATTCGATGAACAACATGCCGTACTCGGCGCTGGGCGGGGTGATGACCGGCGACCTGAACGAGCGTGCCAGTCTGAATTCCTTCCGCTTTATCGCGGTGAACGTGGCGCAGTTTATCGTAGGCGGTTTCACCCTGCCGCTGGTGGCCAAATTCGCCGTGGGTAGCGACCGCCAGCACGGCTGGCAGATGACCATGACCATCTGGGCGGTACTCTGTCTGGTGCTTTTCACGATCACGTTCCTGACCACGCGCGAGCGCATCCAGCCGGTGGTCGAAACAAAGTCTTCGCCGAAGCAGGACTTCGCCGATCTGATTAAGAATGTGCCGTGGCGTATTATGGCGGTGATGACCCTGGTCCACTTCGCCATTCTCACCTTTCGGGGCGGCTCGTGGTATGCCTACTACCACTACTATGTTGACAAGGCGGCGATGTTTGATTGGCTGCAAGCGGTACACCTGACCGCTTCGCCGCTGGGGCCCAATGACGTGCCCACGGGGATTCTGGACAAATGGCTGGGCTATATCGTCCATGCCGACCGGGACAATCTGGCCGGTTCGAATGTGGCGGACGTGTTCAACAGCATCATCAACATGATCGGAACGGGGACGACCATCATTGTCATCCTCCTGTCCGCTCCGCTGGCCCGGTTGTTTGGCAAAAAAGCGGTGGCCGTGGTCGGTTTCGCCTTCTCCACTGTTTGTGCCTTTGCGTTCTACCTGCTTCGTCCCACGGATGTGACCGGCATGGTGATTGCCACGGTGCTGATCTCGCTGGTCTATGCGCCCACAATTCCACTGCTGTGGGCGATCTTTGCCGATGTGGCGGATTTTTCAGAATGGAAGACCGGCCGCCGTTTCACCGGCATGGTGTTTGCCACCATCGGCTTCGCCTTGAAGGCGGGGCTGGCGCTCGGCTCGGCGTCGTTCCTGTGGATCATGTCCGGCTTTTTCGGCTATGACACCCAGCAACCCAGTCTACCCGATGCGGTGGCGGGCTATCATGCCTGTTCGGGCATCGTCGTGGGCATCCTGTTTGGTGTCTGCACGGTGCTTCTGGCTTGCTACCCGTTGAACAAGAAGACCACGATTGAGATGGCCGACGAACTTCTCGAACGCCGAATGAAGTCGGCTTCGCACACGGAGTCGTGATGGGGTTGACGGGAATAAGGGCTGAGCCGGGGAAAAGGTGATTCGCCGATTCTCTCTGGCAGTCGCTCAAAATATCTGGAGGATCTCAAAGTGAAGAAAGCATGGCTCTTTTTGTTACTCGCGGTGTCGCTCAATACGGTCGCTCTTGCGCAAGATCCGCATTTCTACATCTTCCTGTGCTTCGGGCAATCCAACATGGAAGGTTTCCCGGGGATTGAAGAACAGGACAAAGGACCGGTGGACGAGCGCTTTCAGATGCTGGCCACAGTCGATTTCCCGAAACAGAACAGAGAAAAGGGGAAATGGTTTCCTGCCGTTCCGCCGTTGAGTCGGCCCTATGCCGGTCTTGGCCCGTCGGATTATTTTGGCCGCACGCTGGTTTCCAAACTTCCGTCGGACATCAAGATCGGTATCGTCAACGTTTCCATCGGCGGCTGCAAAATCGAACTCTTCCAGAAAGACGCCTGGCAGGCGTATGCCGCGACCGCGCCGGACTGGATGAAGGGGACCATTCAGGAGTATGGGGGGAACCCGTACCAGCGTCTTGTCGAGATGGCAAAACTGGCCCAGAAAGACGGGGTCATTAAAGGCATCCTGTTGCATCAGGGCGAATCGAACACGAATGACCCGGAATGGCCGAACAAGGTCAAAGACGTTTATGAAAACCTGCTCAAGGACCTGAATCTCAAGGCCGAAGAAGTGCCCCTCCTCGCAGGCGAAGTCGTGGGCGCGGACCAGAAGGGCGCATGCGCCAGCATGAACAAGATCATTGACGATCTGCCGAAGACCATCCCCACCGCGCATGTTGTTTCTTCGGAGGGGTGCGCCAGCCGTCCCGATCACCTGCATTTCACCGCGGCCGGTTACCGGGAACTGGGGAAGCGGTATGCGGAGAAAATGATTTCATTGCTGGGTGTGGCAGCCCCCAATGGCGCCGCCGTGACGATTCTCAGTCCGGATAAACAGATCAAGGTGGAAATACGGACAGATATGGAGAGGCGGTTGACCTGGTCGGTTCAGCGCAAGAACCAGACCGTGCTCCTTCCATCTCCTCTCGGGTTAA
>DAOPYU010000229.1:0-7521 GCA_035353095.1 Candidatus Sumerlaeota bacterium
AATTGCGCAAGGGAGTCCGCCAGGTGTTGCGGTCGCCCATTACGGGTTCGATTTCCGACATCCCGGTGGTCGAGGGGATGAATGTGACCAAGGGCACGCCTGTGTTGACGGTCAACGCGGAGGGGTCGCATCGGATTCTGGCGTATGTGGACGAGACGTTGTGCCGGGATATTGAGGTGGGCACGAAGGTTCACATGATTTCCCGGCGTTACCCGGGGAAGATTCTGGTGTCGCAGGTGGAGCAGGTCGGCACGCGGGTCGAGCGTTATCCGTTGCGGTTGCTGCCCAAGCAGGATTTCTCCCGCTACGGTCTTTCGGTGATTGTTCCGATGCCAACGGAAGGACCGAAGGGGGGACCGACGCCAGCGGATCTGTATCCGGGTGACGTGCTCGATTTGTGGTTCAAACCGGAGAAATAGCCCGCGATCCGTAGATCCATCCCAGTTCTCCCCTCTGTCAAAGGGTGCCACTGTGTGCAGTTGATCGTTTGTTCACCCATCTCTCCCGTCAGGAGATCTGTTTATGATGTGCGTTCAAGAAAGACTGTTCCAAACTGTGTTGTCCTGGAGAAAGGGAGGCCGGGTTTCCGCGTCTCGGGCGGGGCGGATTGCGCCGGGACGGACGGTTTTTTTCCTGTCGCTCTTTTGTCTGTTTTCCTTTCTGGCGCAGGCGCAGGTTGTCATCAATGAAATCCATTACAAACCCGATGTCAATACGCAGCATGTCGAGTTTATCGAGTTGTACAACGCGGGCGCTTCTGCGGTGGATCTGTCGGGGTGGTCTTTCAGTGACGGGGTGTCGTATCAGTTTCCGGCGAGTACGTCCCTGGCCGCGGGCGGGTATCTGGTGGTGGCGCAGGAACCGGCGGCGGTGGTGTCGAAGTATTCCGCCTCGGCGTCGCTGGTGCTGGGACCTTATGTCGGGACGCTGAAGAATGCGGGCGAGAAGACGGTGCTGCGGGATGCGGCCGGGAATAAGGTGGACGAGGTGGAGTACCAGTTGGGGTTCCCCTGGCCGACCGTGGGCGATGCCGTTCCGGTGACGAGTCCGGGAAGCGGGCGTTCCATTCAGCTTATCCATCCGTCTCTGGACAACAGCCTCGGGGGGAGCTGGCGTTCGGCTTATCCCACTCCGACCCGCAGCAACAGTGTTTTTTCGGCCAGTGTGCCGCCGCAGATCCGGCAGGTGGAACACACTCCGAAAGAACCCAAGTCTGGCGAAACGGTTTTGATCACGGCAAAAGTCTCGGACCCCGACGGGGTGGGGAGTGTGTCGCTGGAGTATCAGCCGGTTCGTCCGGGCGCCTACATCGCCAAGGGGGATGCGAACTATACCTCCTGGACGGCGGTGACGATGGTGGACGACGGGACACGGGGGGATGCGCTGTCGGGCGATGGGGTCTATTCCGCGGTGATTCCGGCGTACAAGCAGACGCATCGTTCTCTGGTGCGGTACCGTCTGACGGCCCGTGACACGAAGAACGCCAGCATTCAGGTTCCGTACTCCGACGATCCGCAGCCGAATTTTGCCTATTTTGTGTACGACGGCATCCCGACGTGGACGGGTTCAATTCGCCCGGGCACGGCGGCGGAGGTGACGTACACGACGGAGACGATGCGGTCGGTTCCCGCTTTTCAGCTCATCAGTAAGAAGGAGACGGTGGAGAAGTGTACCTGGCTCGATCAGTATAACGATACGACACACGATGCCCTGGACATGTATATCGGGACGCTGGTGTATGACGGCGAGGTGTTCGATCATGTGTATTTCCGTCCGCGCGGCGGGGTGTGGCGTTACGCCATGCGCAAGAACATGTGGAAGATCAATCTGCCCACGGGGCATGAAATCCAGTTGCGCGACAACTGGGGGGAGAAGTACAAGGCGAAGCACGACACGGTCAACCTGGGCGCGTGTATTCAGCAGGGGAGTTTCGGTTACCGGGGCGAGCAGGGGATGTTCGAGGCGGTCGGCTGGCGTCTGTTCGAGTTGACGGGCCTGGAGGCCTCGAAGGCGGGGTATGTGCAACTGCGCATCGTTGACGAGGCGAGTGAAGATGGCAAACTGAACGCGGCGCATTCGCCGCTGACGACTGCGGGGACGCAGTACGATGGGGATTTCTGGGGGCTCTACATGCTCATCGAGCAGGCGGATGGGAACTTCCTCGATGAGCACGATCTGCCGGACGGCAATCTGTATAAGATGGAAGGCGGGGGGGGGGACTTGAATCATCTCGGGTTCAACGGCCCGTCGGACAAGTCCGATCTCAACGCGTTCACAGGCGGTTACAACTCCAATCCGACATCCGCCTGGTGGCGCGCCAATGTGGATTTGGGACGGTATTACAATTACCGGACGATCCTTGAGGCGATTCACCATTCCGACATCGCGGCGGGCAAGAATTATTTCTATTACCGCAATCCCCTGGACGGTCGCTGGACCCAGTACGGCTGGGATCTGGACTTGACCTGGTCGCATGCCTACGAAGGCAGTGGCGACGAGTATTTCCGCGAACCGTTTCTGGCCAACGGCATTCTGCAGGATGCGAATACCAACATCGAGTATCAGAACCGGGTGCGGGAGTTGTGCGATCTGCTCTTCAATCCCGACCAGGCCGGACTCCTGATCGACGAAACGGCTTCCTTGATCTACAAGCCCGGAAAACAAAGTTTTGTGGATGCCGACCGGGCCATGTGGGATTACCACTGGGTGATGGCCGATGCGGCGTACCCGACCTATTCAGATCGCAGTCCGTGGGACAACAAGGCGGGGCAGGGGAAATTCTATCAGGCCGCCTCAACCAAGGACTTTGCCGGCATGGTGAAGATCATGCAGGACTGGGTGACAAGCCGCAGCAGTTGGATGCTTTCGACTCTGGCGGCGGATTCCAGCATTCCGGCGCGTCCGGAGATCACGTCCACCTCGCCCGCGTCGTTTCCCCTGAATGACCTGACGTTCTCGTCGTCGGCGTTTTCGGACCCGAACGGGGACGGAACGTTCGGGGCGATGCAGTGGCGCATCGCCGAGGTGGAGCCTTTCTCGCAGGCGTATGATCCCGTCAATCCGGGGGGCAGTGGCGGGGTGACGCGTCATTACCTGGTGAACGGGGGGGAGACGTGGAGGTACTTTCCGGGGACGGAGGAGCCGACGCCGATGAACACCAAGGCGTGGCGGCTTCCGGAGTTTATTGACTCGGAGTGGGCCTCGGGCGCCGCGCCCATCGGGTACGACCCCTCACTCGCGATGGGGACGCCGTTGAACATGCGAAACAATTATTCGACTTTCTATATGCGTAAAACGTTCAATGTGGCGGACCCCGCGAAGGTGGGCGACCTCGTGATGGAAGGGTTGATTGACGACGGGGTGAACGTCTGGATCAATGGGACCTGGGTGGCGGCGTACAATGTGGACGGGGAGAATCTGGCCAATACGGCGCTGGCGAACGCGACTGCCGAGGATAATAATTTCATCGGCCTGACGATGCTCGCGCAGCCGCAGCTGGTGGCGGGCACCAACACGATTGCCGTTCAGGTTTTGAATATGTCTCTGACGGGCAGTTCCGATTGTTTCCTGGACTTGAAGTTGTATTACGAGGAGGACAATTCCACGCCGGTGCCGCCGCGGCCGGAGTTGCCGCTGGCCAAGCCGCTCAAGTACGAGGTGAAGCCGATCTGGCAGAGTCCGGAAATCACGACGTTCGATTCGTCGGTTGCAATTCCTCCGGACGGGTTGAAGGTGGGCAATACCTACCGTGTGCGGGTGCGTCACAAGGACAATACGGGGCGGTGGAGCCACTGGTCCATGCCGGTGCAGTTCCAGGCCGGGGAATCTCTGACCAGCGCCACGCTGTCCGACCACCTGCGTCTGACCGAGGTGATGTACAACCCGGGCGACACGAATCCGGACATGGAATACGTGGAGTTGTACAACAGCAGCACGACAGCGACCCTGGACCTGAGCGGCGCCAAGTTCACTTCGGGGATTGATTACACGTTCCCGCTGGGGACGACGATGACGGCGAACAGTTATCTGGTGGTGACGCGGACGGACCCGACAAACAATTTCGCTTCGTTCCGTCAGTTCTACGGTCTCGACGCTTCCGTGCCGGTGGTCGGGCCCTATCTGGGGCGCCTGAGTAACGACGGCGAAACGGTCACGTTGCGGACAGCGGCGGGCGGGACGGATCTGTTCTCGTTCTCGTATGGGGTGGCGGACAATTGGCCCGAGCGCGCCAACGGCCACGGCAGTTCGCTCGAGGTGAAGGATCCGGCCCACATGACCCTGGCCGATTACACGCATGCGTCGAACTGGCGCGCCAGCACGGATGTGATGGGTTCGCCGGGTCGGGCCGGAACGCCGCCGGTTGCGTCGGTCGTGATCAATGAAGTGCTCACGCACACCGATCTGCCGCTGAAGGACAGCATCGAATTGTTCAACCCGACCGGCGGGACGGTGGACCTGAGCGGGTGGTGGTTGAGCGACTCGAGCGCGAATTTCTACAAGTTCCCGCTTTCGTCCGGAACGACGCTGGCGGGCGGGGCTTACCAGGTTTACGACGAGAACGATTTCAATCCGGTGGCGCCGCCTGCCGGGCAGGTGGCCTTCGCGCTGGATTCCGCGCATGGCGACCGGCTGAGTCTGATCAAGCCGGACGGCGCGAAGCGGCTGTTTGTGGACTGGGTGTTGTTCGACGCCGCCGCTAACGGCGAGTCGTTTGGCCGCTGGCCGAACGGGTCGGGCATTTTGTACCCGATGGTGTCGCGATCGTTCGGGGAGACAAACAGTGGGCCGCGGGTGGGGCCGGTGATTATCAGCGAACTGCACTACAATCCGGGGACGGCCGCGAACGCGGACGATCTGGAGTTTGTCGAGATCTGCAATCCGACGGGGACGAGTGTGAATCTGGCCAACTGGCGCCTGAGCGACGGGGTTTCCTTTACGTTCCCGCTTACGGGTGTCGAGCTGGCGCCGTACGGCGTTCTGGTGGTGGTGCCGTTCGATCCGCTCAACGCGCTGGATGCGCAGAAACTGGCCGATTTCCGCAGCGCCTATGGCATTACGGACACGGTCCGGCTGCTGGGGCCCTTCAAGGGGCAGTTGAGCAATGGCGGGGAACGCGTACGGCTCGAGCGCCCGGACGAACCGCCGGTGGATGAGCCGACGTTCATCCCTTATCTTCTTGAAGACGAAGTGCGGTATAATGACAAGGCGCCGTGGCCGGTTCTGGCCGATGGCGGAACGACGCAGGACCCGCATGGCCAGTCGCTGACGCGTCTGGCGGCGACGATCTGGGGACACGATCCCGCTAACTGGATCGCGGCGACTCCGACGCCGGGTTCCACTCTGTTTGCGCCCGACACGGTGGCGCCGAAGATCACCAGCGCTCCCGCCGGCAGCGCGCTCATCGGACAGGTCTATACCTACGTGTTGTCCGCCACCGGTAAACCCGATCCGGTTTTCTCGATTGAAGGGCTGCCCTCGTGGCTGCTTTTCGACGGGGTTCGGACGTTGTCGGGAACGCCGATGGACGATCATCTGGGCCAGACGGGGCCGATCACCGTTCGGGCGACCAACAGCGCGGGACAGGACACGCAGACGTTCTCGATTCTGGTGACGGCGGAGCCCGTGTCATTTACGAATCCGACGATCTGGGTCGTGTATTGAGGGCGTTCGGGTGATGTTCTGAAAGTCTGGGAAGCGTGTGGCCCCGGTCTGATTGCGAGACCGGGGCCGCTTTATTTGAGGAGGAGGGACCTCCATTTCCGGAAGCGCGTTTCAGCGCGGCTTCCCAGAAATCGCTTCACACCCGGTCAGCACTAAAGGAAGCCCGGCTGAAGCCGGCTTTTGAAAGGAGAAGGAGTCGGAAACACCCCGCCTGAAGGCGGGTGCAAAGAAGAGCCCGCTGAAGCGGGCAGAGGCGTCTTTCCAACACAACGACTTCTGGGTTCTCATGAGGTTTGAAAGCGCAATGCGCTTTTTTTGAAGAACCTTCTTGACATGTCTCCCTTGAATTCGTAGACTCACTCCCCGCTGGTGGTTGTTGACCGCCAGTGGGGCTTCTCTCGAAGAGAGAGGGGCCGGTCCCGGAAAAGTGGGGGTATAGCTCAGCTGGGAGAGCACTTGACTGGCAGTCAAGGGGTCTGGGGTTCAAATCCCCATACCTCCACCATCCAAATCCCGAGTATGTGTGTTTCGCTCCCGTCGGTTGTCGGGGGCGTTTTTGTTTTGGAAGTCGGGTGCAGTCGGGAAAATATAAACCTTGTTTTTTCGATGCTGATTCAGAATGCAGGGGATTGTGATTGCGTTGCCTGAACTGCCGCGGTATAATCCACGTGGTAGTAAAAGGTTGAGCAGACCTGAGGACTACTTTCCCGCCTGAGGGGGCGTTCCTGTTCGGATTCGAGGTCCGGTTGTTCTGAAAAAGGATGCGTCCGTGGCACTTTTTCTCTTAAAGCCGAAGCGTCATGCGTGGGATGTCATGGCCTGTTTCCTCCAGTGAAAGGGGACAGGCTCGTGTTCTTGGGGTGAGGTTGTTTGTGGTATCGGATGTCCATTTTGTTCCCCCTGAGCTGAGCGTAACTCGTGTGAAAGGATGATGGGTTAAGATGAGAAAAAAAACTTTGGGGATGTTCTTTGCTCTGTGGGCCGGAATTTGCGTTTTCCTTCTCTCGGGGACTCCGAGGGCGGGGGCTGTTGCGCTTCATGAGTACGGGTACCGGATCCGGTATCAGAATTGTGCGGTGGCGGCGGCCGCGGATCAATCTCTGGAGATCGGTTCCCAGGGAGCCGACAGTTCGGTCAAGATCCAGTACCTGAAGAAACTGCCGGAGGACCTTTCGTTCGATATCCATGATATTTCGACGAATGCGCCCGCCGGAACGCTCTATCTGAGATTTACCCAGAAGATTCCCAAGGTTCTGGTGCATGGAGCCATGGGGAAGTTCTATACGGAGGCCAAGATCGATCAATTTGGGTTGGATGGCACTCTCGTCAGTTTGACGGCCAAGAACACCTGGGTGAGCACTCTGGTCACGAATGGGTCGTTCGGGGCGATCAAGATGTCGGCGCAGGCCAATTCCGGTTATTGGGAGTATGCCACAACCGTCCTTCAGGCCATTGGAAGTTCGGCATATTCGCCGATGTCCATTCAAACGACCGGAGTGGTGTTCGAGCAGGTTTCTTCTCTGGCGCCTATCGGCCTGTTCAAGGTGGCCTCAAAAAAGGGCCGGGCCGGTACGCCGCCCCAGAGTTGTATCAGTGTCGGGGGATTGGGACGTGTGACCCCGGCCGCGCGAGCCAATACCGGAGGCTCCTATGCCTGTGCCGCGACGCGGATTGAGCAGTTGGATGTTTCTGGCGCCTACATGGAATTGGATGAGTTGTTGAGCCTGGAGCCGATCGAGAAGATTCGGGCGGTTTCGGTTAATTTCGGGGGGATGAGTCTGGGGGGGATTGTCGGACTGAACGATACTGCGTCGGACATGATTGTGGATGCGCCGAGTATCGGGACGATTTACGGCCAGG
>DAOPYU010000230.1:0-7471 GCA_035353095.1 Candidatus Sumerlaeota bacterium
CGAGGCGCAGAAGGCGCGGTACCAGACGTTTCTGGCCACCCTGTCGCGCCTGCCCGATTTTTCACCCGCGTTCATGGTCGAAGGCCTTTCGGGTGGGGTTCCCAATGCCTATGCCGGGATGATCACGGCCACCCTGCCGATCTGGGAGTACCGCAACCGCGCCCTGATCCGCGAGAAGCAGGCGACCGAGGAGGCGATGAAACAGGCGGCGATGGAAGAGACCAACCAGGTGCGCCGCGGTGTGGCGCAGGCGTACTTTCAGGTCGCGCTGTCGCGGCGGCTGGTGGATCTCTACGGCCACACCCTGTTGCCGCAGGCCGAGTCGGTCATGCGGCAGGCGGAGATTGATTTCCGCGCCGGCATCGTACCTTTCACGAGCGTGCTGGAGACCACGCTGGCCTGGCACAACTTCCTCCTGGCCCACAGCCGCGCGCAGGCCGATCTGGGGCAGGCCATCGGACGACTCGAACAGGCGCTCGGAACAACCGCCGAACCTCGGCCCGAAGACGCGGGGGAGGGACGGCCATGACTCGCACGATTCTCTCCCGTATCCGGCGTGGTCTTCAATTCGTTTCGGCGGAGCGGTTCTTTGTGCCTTCGTGTCTTCGTGTGATTTCTTCTTTGCAAGCTCTTCTTTGTGCTTTGATTCTTCCGTATCGCGCGATTCCCATTGTTTCTGCGCTTTTCCCGCTCCTCGCGCTGGCAGGTTGTACAACCCACTATAAACAGTCTCTTCGTGACTTCGAAGCGGGCAAGACGTCTTCCTTCTATCAACGCACACTCGACTGGACCGCCCGCGAGGAAGCGGCCCCCACAACCGGTACCCGGACAATCGTTCCTCCCACGCCTTCCCCCTCCGTGTCGGCCGAAGCGAAGGAATCTTCCCCCGAGGAGGCCTCCTTCCGTCTCGTGGAGAAAGTGCTGGGGTTGAAACCGGACGAACTGAAAAAGCAGGCCGGGCGGATGGCGCAGTCCTCGGATCTGGACCGCGTGGTGGGACGACAGTTGACTCTGCCCGATCTGCAACTGGCCGTCGCGCTCCACAATCCGGAGGTTCGGGCCATGCGCGCCAACTGGCAGGCCTCTCTCCAGCAATACGCCCAGGCGGACTACCTCGAAGGACTCGTGGCGCAGTTCCGAACCTTCACCCGCTATCTGAACGTCGGGCCGGGCGAACCGCTCAACAAGCAGATGCAACAGGCCTATTCCCCCTATCCGGGCGTGACGGCGTTCAAGTCGGAAATGATCGGGGCGATGGTCCGCATGGCCGACCTGGAGTGGCAGCGCGGGGTTCGCGACAATGCCCTCGAAGCGGGTAAACAATATTTCGAGTATTTCTATTTGAAACAGGCGCAGGTCACGACCCGGAAAAACATCCAACTGCTCGAAGACCTGGTGCGCAACATCGAGGAACGGTACCGGACGGGACTGGTGAATCAGGCCAACGTCCTCAAGGTCCGCAACGACCTCGCGCGTCAGAAAACCGCGCAGGCCGACCTCGAATCGCGCGAGCATACGGTCCGGGTCGCGCTCAACGCACTGATGGACCGCGCGCCCGAGGCGGCGCTGGGGCAGCCGGTTGAGACCGATCTGCGAGTTCCCCCGGAGAATGAATCTTTCTGGGAATCCGCCATACAGAATCGTCAGGAAGTCGGAACGCAGCGCGCCGAAATCAGCCGTCTCCAGGCGGCCATCCGCATGGGAGAGGTCATGAACCGTCCCCCCGCCAGTCAAGGGTACAGCGCGTTCGAGCGCGGGATGATGCCGGAGTCCCAGGCCGGGCAAGCGGTAATGGGCGACAACGCTTCCACGAAAACCGGGATGGGTACGGATAAGGGTTCTTCCGGGGCGGGAAACGGTCCCACCTTTGGCCTCAAACCCCGCGAAGAAAAGCCCCGCGTCGGTTTTGCCCAGGCGGAGGCCTACCTGGCTGAAAGCCGCCGCCGACTCGAGGCTGAGAATCTGAAACTCGACAACCTGATCCGCCAGACCCGGGCCGAGGGAGAGGCCGCGTTCGAGGAGATCCACACCGCCCGCCGCAAGGTCGAACTGATCGAGAAGACCACACTGCCCGCCGCGCAGACCACCTACGAGATTTCACAGAGCGAATACACCTCCGGCGGTTCGAGTTTCCTGGACCTGCTCGACGCCGAGCGGGACCTGATCGAGACGCGCCTGATGGCGCACGAGGCGCGGCGCGACCTCAATCAGGCAATTCTGCGCCTGAGTGCTGTGGCGGGAGAGATTGTTCGATAGAAGGCTGGAAATGAGGTGGCACGCGCGTCCGCCCGCCAATCGGTTTGTACCGCCGGCGTCCCCGCCGGCGCATTTCAGAAATTCGTGAGATAACACACAAGGCGAGGCACGGCGCGACCTCAACCAGCGTTTCTGCGCTCGAGTCCTGTGTCGGAGGGGTTTCTCGATAGCGGATGAGGAAAATTTGGCGGGTGAAGTACGCGCGTCCGCCCGCCGATCGGTTTGTACCGCCGGCGTCCCCGCCGGCGCATTTCAGAAATTCGTGAGATAACACACAAGGCGAGGCACGGCGCGACCTCAACCAGCGTTTCTGCGCTCGAGTCCTGTGTCGGAGGGGTTTCTCGATAGCGGATAAGGAAAATTTGGCGGGTGAAGTACGGGCGTCCCGCCCGCCAATCGGTTTGTACCGCCGGCGTCCCCGCCGGCGAGGTTTTGAAAACGTGCGAAGAATGTTCCGGAGCCACCTCACGGGCGGGACGCCCGTGCCACTTCTTCCTGCCACCTCTTCCTGCCACTTCTTCCTGTCACCTCTTTCTGCCACCTCTTCCTGCGCCTCGTCTTTGTCGCATTTCACGGTTTTTCGTCCAGCGCCTCACCGGTCATCGGGACGAAGCGCACGTTGATGCTGTTCTGGACCTCGACTTTCCCCTCCGCGTTCTTGACCAGCACCTGCAACCGCTGTCCCCACCCCGATTCCCCCACCGGAATCACCATCCGCCCCCCGACTTTCAACTGTTCGACGAGCGGCTGGGGGATGTGCGGGGGCGCGGCGGTGACCACAATACCGTCGAAGGGCGCTTCCTCGGGCCATCCCCGGTACCCGTCGCCGATCCGGATGTGGACGTTTTCATACTTCAGATCTTTCAGGGTCTGTTCGGCCCGCCGTCCCAGCGGTTCCACGATTTCGATACTGAAAACCTGATCCACGATTTCCGCGAGCACGGCGGTCTGGTACCCCGACCCGGTCCCGATCTCAAGGACCTTGTGGTGGATCTTCGGTTCGAGCAGTTCGGTCATCAGGGCGACGATATAAGGCTGTGAGATGGTCTGACCGTTGCCGATGGGGAGCGGGTGGTCTTCATAGGCGGCGGCGCGGTCTTCGGGCGGCACGAACTGATGCCGTTCCACCGTGCGCATGGCGTCGAGCACCAGGGGGTTGCGCACACCCCGCGCTTCAATCTGGGTTCGGACCATTGTCTTGCGTTCCATGGCCCAATCACCTTCCGTTCGGGCAGCCCGTTCGCCGGTTCCGAGGGAGCGAAGGCCCACCGGTGTGTCTTTCTTCGAATCCCCGGGGGCGGCCGGGTCGGAACAGGCGATTGCCCACAGGGCCAGCAGAACCGGTACGGTCCATTTCCGCATCCGGTTCGGCCCCGGTTTCGCAGGCCGGTCCCTATCGCGTGGCGTATCCACGCCCGGCGCCCTCCCGTCTCTGGCGTTCCGTTTCATCCTCGCCCGCTTCTCGCAATGCCCGGAGAAAAGCTTCCGGCGACTTGACCGCCTCTTTCGCCTCCAGGCACAGGTACTCGATACACTCGCGCAGGTCGTCGCGCGTGTCGCGAAACGCCTGCATGCGGTCCGTATCGCTCATGACGCGCCCGGGAATGGAATACGTCACCGGGTCCACAAACTCCCAGTGTGCGCGCAGGGGGCGCTGCAGTTCGGGGGCGGGTTGCAGCCATTCGGACTCGACCACGGCGCGCGCCCGACGACTCAGGGTGATGACTGCGTCGAACTTCTCCTGCTCGAACTCGTGCCAGGACTTGGGGTGCAGGCCGCGTACCGGGATGCGCATCTCCTCGAGCGCCTGAATCGTGAAGAGGTGAGGCGACGAGGCGGGTTGGACCCCCGCGCTGCAGGCTCGGAAATACGCCCCGCCACGGTAATTGAGCAGGGCTTCGGCCATCAGACTCCGGATACAATTCGCCCAGCAGATGAACAGGATACGCTGCATGTTCTCTCCTTTCCCCTGAGTATCGTCAATTTTCACACAGACCATTTTTGAACGCCAGCACAAAGCGCGTGCCGCAGAGGGGACGGGTGCATCTCCCGAATTTGCGGGAAGGATGGTTGTGACTAACCGGATCGGTGGCGGTTTTGAAAAGCCCGAAGGGCTTATACATACGATAGCCCAAGGCAAGCGCAGCGTCGCCCTGGGAAAAGATGCCCATTTTTCGAACCTTGAAAGGGTTCAAGAAAGAGCGCTCCAAAATGAAGAGATGAGGTTTTGTTGCGGAGGAAATTTTAGATGGAGAGGCTGAAAGGGTGAGATTTGTTGTGCCCCTTCAGGGCACGGAGGGCTATTGCGCCCAAACCTTTCGGTCTTCGTCTCGGGTGTCTCCGTGCCGGACGGAGCCCGGCTACTCAGATTTCGGTGAACCTCTTCACGAATTCGGGGGATGCACCCAGAGGGGACGGCAGGAACTCCACATTGTCTATGATGAAAACTTCACCTTCCCATCTTCGGGTTTTCACCCAGAAGGGAAGGGGGTTCTGAGGTGGCATGGGCGTCTCGCCCATTGAAGAGGTTCCGGAACAAAGACCCCGAGATTCCCGGCCCAGCCGACGAGAACGTCGGCCAGTCACGGGCGGGACGCCCGGACCATCCCTCCCCTAGCGTGTCGGACGGAAAAAACTTCCAGTATCCGACAACCTGACAATTGCCCCTGAAAGCCGCAGTCATCAACCCAAGTCCGCTGTACTCAACTGGATTGGGTGTACCCAAAGGACGATCCGAGGGGGGAAGGAACCGGAGATCGAAAAGGTGCGGTTCAAGCGCCAACGGCGCGAACCATCGTAGCCTGGGGCATCGCCCCAGGAACAGATCGGGTTGTTTCCACAAGGGCTGAAAGCCCGCTCTATCCAGGCGTTTCTCCCCATCCCAATCGGACGGGCCTTCAGCCCTTTTGAAAATGGGGACATCCTCCCTGGGGCGACGCTTCGCTTGCCCCAGGCTACGATCGAGTCGCGCCGTTGGCGCTCAATTGATGTTTTGAATAATTTGCGTCTGGAAACGCCCGAGTTACAAATAATTCTGTGAATTGTAATGGCCGAAGAAAAGGAGGAAGGGATAGAGTCGGATTCAATGAAGAGTTTCGGGGTCAGGCTGCCTGAAGCCTGACTGCTTCATCCTGTTTCAAAGAAAAGGCAGAATCATGATCGGTCTTCTATTCTTCGGTCTGAGGTTATTCCTGTTGTTCTTTCTCTTCCGGTTCGCCCTGAAACGAGACTGTTCCACAGGCCTGCGCATTCTGACACTGGGGTTGGCCATCGGGCAGTTCTTCGTGCCCTATGTCTGGATTCCCGCCTTCTTCTGGGGCGCGCTGTGCTGGGGGGATGCGCGGGCGGGAGACTGAACCGCGGATTCGGTTTTCAGGACGGCAGGTCGCGCCGGTTCCAGATGATCGCTCCCGCCAGGGTCAGGATGCAGGCAATGACCGCCAGGATGGCCATGTCGCCCAGCGGCCAGTCGGGATTGCTGAAGATTTCCGAGCGCTTGGCGTAGTGGAAAAGCGAAAAGCGGCTGATGAACTTCAGGTCGGGCCAGATGGCGGAAAACAACAGGATGAATTGATCCACGACGGCATAGGCCACCACTACGCCGACCGCGCGGTTGCGCCGGTGGAAGTAACTCCCGGCCACCAGCCCCACGGCCGCCGTGGCGCAGCACACCAGTTCAAAGTTGACCGCCAGGTGCCAGAACCGGCTGATCGGCAGGGGGGGCTCGTAGTGGAACAGGTGGCTGCCCAGCGCCGTGGCGCCGCACAGCACCGGCGCCAGCGCCAGCAGGCCGCCCAGCGTCAACAGAAGGGCACAGAAGTACACCTGAGACTTGGTGACCGCCCGGCTCAGGATCAGTTCCATGTGGCCCCGCTGGACCTCGCCCACCAGCAGTCCCGTCGGCACCCCCGCGGCCCAGCTCAGGTGCAGAATCAGTTCGATCGGGTGTTCGTAGGCCAGCGCCACAATGAAGGCGATATTGCCCGCCGACAAGGCGTCCTTGCCGATGATTTCCCGAATGGCGTTCGGCAACAGGTTGACAAAGGTCAGGAACACCTGGATATTCTGGTTCTTCGACGCGACGGCACAGTTGGCAAACTGGAGCAGAAACGACATTCCGGCGATCAGGCACCAGCCCAGCGCCAGCCGCCAGGCCCAGAAACGCAGGAGGGCGAAGGGGAAAGCGGGACGTTGGCTCACGGTAAAGTTTCCCTTTCTTCCGGGGAAAATGAGAGGTTCGAAGCGGGACCTTCCCCGTAATATCGCGCAAACGCTTCTTCCAGGGAGGTCTCGGGCATTTCCATCCGCTCGACCGGGTAGCGCGCAATCCACTTCAGGAGCGCATCCGGTTGACCGTGGTACGCCAGACACAGAAATCGGTCTTTCTGCTCAACCAGGCGCGCATTCGGAATCTCCGAAGCGGGAAAAAACGGAACCGGCCCGGCATCCTGAAACAAAACCCTCATCCGGATCTCGCCCTGTTCCACCAGACCGGACACGGGTCCCAGGTGAACAAGGCGTCCCGCTCGCAGCACCGCCGCGCGGTTGCACACCGTCTCGACCTCGGTCAGGTCGTGCGACGACAGCAGGACCGCCGCGCCGTCCGCCGCGGCTTCCCGGATCAGTTGCCACACGCTCTGGCGCACCAGCGGGTCCAGGCCCGAGGTCGGCTCGTCGAGAATCAGCAGGTCGGGCCGATGCTGGAAAGCGTTGAGAATTCCGACCTTCTGCCGGTTGCCTTTCGAGAGGGTCCAGACGGCGCGGTCGGGCTTGAGGCCGAGCCGTTCGGCCAGCGCGGCGCGTCGGGAGTTTGCGGCAGACGCGTCCGGTCCCAGCGCGGCGAGCATCGTCAGGGTCTGGCGCGCGGTGGGCGCCGTCCAGACACGAAAATCCCCCGGCAGGTATCCGATACGATCGTGGCGGGTGGCACGACCAGTCCGGCACCGTTCTCCCAGAAGAAAAACATCCCCCGAGGTGGGGAGGATCAGCCCCATCGCACACCGGATCGAGGTGGTTTTTCCCGCGCCGTTCGGCCCCAGGAACCCAAAAATCTCGCCTCGCTCAACCGAAAAGGATAAATCCTCGACGCCGAGCGTGTCGCCGTACCATTTCGTGAGAGACTGAAATTCCAAGGCGTACGGGGGAGACGGCATTCGATCAAGCCTGGCTTTCTGCCTTGGGATTTCACTGTCGTCCCACAGGGAGGAGGTTTTGA
>DAOPYU010000231.1:0-7465 GCA_035353095.1 Candidatus Sumerlaeota bacterium
CAGGCGCCCTGTTCCGATTCAGGCAGGGAGACCGTCATACAGACCCCTCCCGTAAAATCCGTGTCCATGCACACATCCCCCTGGTGCAAGCGGACAATCTCGCGGCACAGAAACAACCCCACCCCGCTCCCTCCGATCTGGCGCGTGAGGGAAGCGTCCACCTGGTAAAACTTTGTGAAAATGCGTTCCTTGAGCGCCGGGTCTATTTCCCGGCCCGTGTTGGAAACCTTCAGAACCCATTGGTCCCTTTTCGAGGCGGTGGTCACGGAAATCGTCCCATTTTCCGAGACAAACTTGGCCGCATTTTCCAGAAGATGCTCGATCACCTCGCTCATGCGCCCTTCATCGGCGTAGATCATCGGTTGAGTCGCCTGGAGCGAAACCTTCCACTCGACCCCCCGGTTGTCCTCGGAGCCTTTGTAGCGGTCCACGATACGTATGAGAATTGCGTGCATGTCAATCCGCTTGCGGTAGAGGCGCAACGCCCCCGACTCGATGTCCATCGCATCGAGGATGTTGTTGACAACGCGCGAGAGGCGATTGCTGTTGCGATACAGAATGGCAAAGATGCTCTGCATACTCTCGCGCATGGCGGGTGGGGCCACCTGATTGAGCAGGTGAACGGCACCCTTGATGGCCGCCAGCGGCGTGCGCAGTTCGTGCGAAATGAGCGACAGGAAAGTGGATTTCATCTGGTCGCTGCGACGCAGTTCATAAAGTTCCTGCATCTGGCGCAGGTCCTCGATGATAAAGATGGCATTCACCGGAGCCAGTTCCTCGATCTGCAGGGCGGAAAGCCGCACCGCCCGTTGTTTGCCCGAGGACTGGTCCTCGATCTCAAACTCGACACTCGAGGGGCGGCCATTGTCGAGTTCTTCCAGGGCATTCTCGATATGCCCGATGGCCTGCTGGGGGAAAAAACGGCGCCAGGGAAAGTTGATCCCCTCCCCGTTTCCGAGGTTGAGGTACTGACGGGCGGCACGGTTGCACAAAGTCAACAGGCCTCCGCGCGAAATGGCGAACATGCCCAGAGGTAGCCCGTTGACCATCTCCGAAAGCTGTTCGCGGGCCTCATTGGCTCGAGTCCAGGTGCGGTGGTTTTCGATCGCACTGGCAATCAACCCGCCGATGGCCAGCAACATATCCAGATCGGCCTGGGTCAGGTCCTCCTGATTCAGCCGGTCGGTTACATTCAAGACGCCGATGACCGTGTTCGTCTCTTCAACCCGCAGGGGAACGGAAATAAAGGAGTCGGTCCGATAACGCGGGTGGGAAACGTCTCCCGACGACGCGGCCTCCGCCTTTTCCACCGGATGTCCAAAACGCCGGAGACGCAGAATCGGCTGGCCCGTCTGCACCACTTTCCCCGCCACCCCGTGTCCCAGGGGAATGCTGATATGAGAACAGATATCCTCCGAGAGAACAGAGGAGACCAGCATGGTCAAGGCCGTCCCCTCCGCGTTGAGAAACATGATCGAACAGTTCTCCGCCTCGAGGACCGACTGTATGAGTTCCACCGCCGAACGCGCCAGTTGGACAATGTCCGTGGTACGGTTGACGATATGATTCAAATTCGAGAAGAGTTTGAGATACGAAACCTGCCGGGTCTGGAGAGGAAATTGAGGCATGGGTCCATGTCTTCGAAAAGAAAACGCAAAACCGCCGACCAGAACAAATATACCCCCAGAGAACAGGCCGGAATCAGGCCCATCCCTGCGGCTTCTGGCTTATTTCTACTGAAATCAAAGGGGGAATGCAACCCGTTTTTTATTGACACAAACCGGCTTGCAGATAACCATGAGCCATGTCCGTGCTCGTCGTCACCACCGAACCCCTCCCCTTTCCGGGTGTCCCGGTTACCGGCGCCGGCCTGCGGGCCTGGGCGCTGGTGCAGGGTCTTCGGACGCGTGGCCTCGAAGCCGAACCAGCCATCGCCGCCGACGCCGTGCGGCATCTGTCCCCCGAACAGGTCGAGCCCCTGAAACCCTTCCTCTTCGAACGGAGCCAGTTGCCCGACCATGTCCGCGCGCGCAAACCCGACGCGCTGGTCATGCAGCACTGGGGCCTGATGGACCGACTCGGACCGGTGGACTGTCCCCTGGCGATCGACCTGGCGGGACCGCACCTGCTCGAACGGCATTTCTGGGGAAGCGCCCATCCCGAACGCGACCTGGCCGACAAACTCGCCGCCCTGCGCCGGGCGGATTTCCTCACCTGCTCGGGCAGACGCCAACGCCTTTATTTCCTGGGGTTTGCCATGCAGGGGGGATTCGATCCCGCGGACCCGGACCTGTTGCCTGTCATCCCCTTCAGCGTGTCCCCCCAACTGCCCTCCCAGAGGGAATTCGACCCCACAGCCTTCGTGTATGCGGGCCTGCTTCTCCCCTGGCAGGACCCTTCACGGGGTCTTGAAGCGCTCTTGCGGGTACTTGAACGACGCAACCGAGGCCACCTGACCTTCATCGGCGCGACTCACCCGGCCGGCGACGTCTCGCGGGGACAATTCGACTCGATCCTCCAGCGTATTCAAGCGTCCAACCACGCCAGCCTGGAGCCGGCCCGGGCGTTCACTCAATTGCAGGAGGACCTGACCCGTTTCGGTGTTGCCTGGGACCTCATGGCCCTGAACGCGGAACGCGAACTGGCCTTTCCCTCCCGGACAGTTGTGTACCTTTCCTGTGGACTGCCGGTCGTGACTCAGGCCGGACACGAACTGGCCGACTGGATCGTTCAATACAACGCCGGATGGTGTCTCGACCCCGCCTCCCCCTCGGAAAACCTTGAAACCTTCGTCGAACGGCTGCTCGATGCGCCGGACGAGATCGCGGGAAAACGGGAGAATGCGCGGCGGCTGGTCCGGGAACAGTTCACGTGGGATCGCACAATTGCGCCGCTGGCCGACTGGTGCCGGAATCCCACCCGACGCGCCGGCAAGGATCTCCCCAACATCCAAACCGACGAGGCCCTCCAGGCCCTGCGCCGGGAATCGGAACAGATTCGGGAATCGCTTCAGGAATTACAGGGACGGCGACTGGTCCGGCTCTCCAACCTGCTCCGCCAAATCGGGATCACCCGCGGTTGATGCCTGGAATTCGGACTCCCTCAACTCGGCTTGTGCAGAAATATCATGATAACCAGCCAGATGAAGACATTGAGGGCCAGAGCCCGGTCCTTGAAGATAATTTTGTCGGGCGCTTCGCCTTCGTTGCGCTTGTACACGAGCAACAGGTAACGGAACACGCCAAAGATCACGAACGGCAACGAGGAAAGCATCAGAAGCCCCCGGTTGCCGGAGGGATCGTTTTTCACGGACGTGACCGTGACCAGATAAAGCGCGTAGGAAATAATCGCCATTCCCGCCGAAATGTTGATGATCTGATCGAGGAAGGCCGCGTTGTAGTCGGCCAGCACAGTTCGGCTCCCCCCCCCCTCCCCCTGATTCACCAGTTCCGAACGACGCTTGCAGATCGCGATAAAGAGCGCCAGAAACAAAACACAGACAATGAACCAGGGCGTCAACGGCACAAACGGTCCGTCGGGTACCCGGATGACGAACACCCCCGCCACCGACCGCAACACAAACCCCAGCGCCAGCAGCAGAATGTCCACAATCGCCACATGCTTGAAATAAAACGAATAGGAAAGCGTCAGCAGGAAATAGAGAAGCGCGACCACCCCGAATGCGACAGACAGACAGAAACCGCCTCCCAGAGCCACCAGCGCCCCGATCATCGCAAAGCTGCGCGCCAGCCCGGGACTCACCGCGCCCGAAGCGATCGGGCGTTTGCGCTTGACCGGGTGGAGACGGTCCGCCTCGACATCCTGAAGGTCGTTCAGGATATAAACCGAACCGGACAAGAGGCAGAAAAGGGAAAAACCTGCAACCGCCCGCCCCAACAGATCGAAATGGCCGTAGTTGTGCGAGAAAATGATCCCCGCAAACAGCAACAGGTTTTTGAGCCATTGCCGGGGACGCATGGACCGCAAAAGATGGAACGGAAGATTCAAAGCGGACGCCTGCCCCATGAAATGGTCCCTCGATACACTCCAACCCCTCATCATCGCCCGGAAGAAAGACAACGGAAGGAGAAAACCGACGAAACCCGGTCCCTCCGTATCCGCATCTCATGCCCCGACGCGAGAAATCCCCACATTCTCGACCCTTCAGTCTTTTATCGAATTTCCCTTGAGAATCATAGGCTTTTTTTCCATAACATTCTCCTGTTCACAGATTCTCCGGCAGGCCTTCCTCAGAAGGGAAAACCCCTGAATTCCAAGGAACTCCCATGAAACGCAGAAATTTTTTAAAAGGTCTCGGATGGGGTCTCGCCTCCCTGACACTCGATCATGTCTCCCCCTTCGCCCGGACTTTGCCCGATCGGAAACCCAACATTCTCTTTATCCTCGCCGACGACCTGGGTTATGGCGACCTGGGTTGTTATGGTCAGACCCGAATCCACACGCCCCACCTGGATTCCCTGGCCTCCGAAGGGGTCCGTTTCACGCAATTCTATGCGGGCAGCGCCGTCTGCGCCCCCTCGCGATCCTGCCTGATGACCGGCCAGCACACCGGCCACACCCCTATCCGGGGCAATGCCGAAGTGGAACCGGAAGGGCAGGTCCCCCTGCCCGCCGACACCCCCATCCTGGCCCGGCTGATGCAGCAGAACGGTTACGTGACGGGAGCCTTCGGCAAATGGGGACTGGGATTCCCTGGGTCCGAAGGCGACCCGAACCATCAGGGATTCGATTCCTTCTTCGGCTACAACTGTCAGGCTCAGGCACACCACTATTACCCCGACCACCTGTGGCGGAATCAGGAAAAAGTCCCCCTCGCGGGGAACGAAAACGGGGGCCACAAGGTGTACGCGCAGGATCTGATTGCCCGGGAAGCGCTCGATTTCGTACGCCGCAACCGGGAAAAGCCCTTCTTCCTCTACCTGCCTTTCACTCTCCCCCATGCCGAACTCCACACTTCCGAGGCCGACATGCAGACCTACCGGGGGCAGTTCGAGGAACCCAGCCCCTTCGGCAAACCGGGCACCCCCTACGACCTGAAGGGGTACAACGCCCAACCCCAGCCGAGAGCGGCTTTCGCCGCCATGATCTCACGGCTCGATTCGGACGTGGGGCGGATCCTGACATTGCTTAAGGAACTGAACCTCGAACGCGACACGCTCGTTTTCTTTTCGAGCGACAACGGTCCTCACCGGGAAGGAGGCGCGGACCCCGAATTCTTCCACAGCAGCGGCCCCCTGCGCGGTATCAAGCGCGACCTTTACGAGGGCGGCATCCGCGTCCCGCTTCTGGTCCGCTGGCCCGGGAAAATCCGATCCGGATGGGTCTGCGAACAGGTGGCGGCCTTCTGGGACATCCTGCCCACCTGCTGCGAAGTGGCTGCCTGCAAACCTCCCGAAAATCGAGACGGATTCTCAATACTCCCCACTCTCCTGGAAAAACCCGAGCCCCGACGCGAACACCCCTATCTTTATTGGGAATTTCTGGAACAGGGCGGAAAACGGGCGGTTCGAGAGGGGCAATGGAAAGCGATTTTCTTTCACAAAACCCGCAAAATCGAACTCTATGACCTCGCGAACGACCCGGAAGAAAAGCAGAACCTCGCCGCGCAGTATCGCGACATCGCCCGCAGACTCTTTGAACGCATGCGCGAAGCCCACACCGATTCGCCCCGATTCAGCCTCGCCCCCCTGCCCGACTCGTTTGAGACCCTCGCTCTTTCGTAAGGTCCGATCCGAGTTTGCTTACATCCCCAAGACCTGCGCCGAAAGGGAAAAGACGGACGGGATAACGGGATCAACAGGATGGCGTAGAGGTCTGAACCTCGATCCAAACGAATTGCCTTGATGACTGCGGTCTTCTGGTGGACGCAACATCCAATAAGCGAGAAAAAAGAATTGGGGGAGAAGAGTTCGAATGAACTCTCCTCCCCCGATTCGCTTTACGGGTTACCCCGCATTACCTGTTGTTCACCTCACTCCTGATTCGCAGCCGTGTGGATCGCGAACTGCGTCTCAGCGGGCTTCGCCGGTTTGAACTTCAACTTGGCCACATACGCCGCCGCCATGTCCGCGTCGCCTTCGATCACCGCACCCGTCTTCGCCGTGATCGTCTTGATCGCGCCCGTGTAGTTGGCCGCAGGCGTCGTACCGGCAAAGGCGTAACCCGCCACAAACCGGCCCGAAATTCCCGCGTCGCCCACGATGCTCAGCAGGTTCGTCTTGGCCCACACCGTCATTGCATCCGGCGTGTGCAGCGTCCCCAGGCGGCCACCCACCAGGGCGCCACCCGCGACCTTCTTCGCCTTGGCCTGGAGGAGTTTGATGTCGTTGTTCGACAGGATCTCGAGGCACCGAATGTCGCCACCCGAGACCATGATCTTGTCCAGGCATCCTTCCAGCGAATCCACCACGATCGAACCACCCGTCGCCGACACAAGCGTCTTGGTGACACCGGCAACGCCTCCCATCAGAACCACCGACGGGCCGTTCGCGGTGTAGTCCGAAACCACCCCGGCCTTCGAGTCGAGATCCTGCGCCAGACCGATCGCGCCCAGACTCGTGGTCTTGACCCCCGCCGCCGTCTTGTAGGCCTTCGCCGCAACCTTCAGCGCCTTGACCGCCTGCTGGCTCGACAGATCCTCGATGACCACACCCGTCGTCAGGAGCGACAGGGCGCTCGCCCCGTTGCCACCCGTGATGCGCGTGCGGGCAAAGAACGGCACACTCGAGTCCTTCGTCGCAGAGAGTTTCACCATCCCGGCTTCCTTGAAGGCCAACTGGCTGACCGGCGCGGTCGCCGTGAGCGATTTGATCAGGCCGTTCGAGGTCAGCGTGTACACCGGTGCAGCCACCGACAGCACCTTCACGTCGCCGATGATCGTCAGGTTCGTGACCTCGGACACGTTCAGCAGATACGCAATCCCCTTGGCCGCATCATCCGTCGTAACCGCCGGCAACTTCTTGAGCAGCGTGATCTTGATCGAGGCATTCGCCACGCCCGTCGCATTGAACGTCAGGGCCGCCACGCCGTTCGTCACAACCTTCTGCAACGGCATGTTCTTCGTGTACGTCACCTTGTAATTCGCCGCGACAGCCGCCGGATCCGCCTTGGCGCGGCCCGTCACCGGCGCGCTCGCCTCGCTGGCGCGCTCGCCCGCATTCATCGAAGCCTTGACCGAGTACTGGTAACTCACGCCCGGCACCACCGAGTCATCGGCGAACGACGTGCCTGTGATCCAGTCGCCAAACGCCACCGACGTCGGCTCGCCACCCGCCACCGCACGCAACACCTCATAGTGTGTCGCATCCGCCACAGCGTTCCACGTCAGTTTGACCAGGTAGGAGGACGTGTCCACCGTCGCCTGGACGTTCGTCGGAGCGGCCAACTGGGCCGGAAGCGCGCGGAACTTCGCCGTGAACACCTTGTTAGCCGCCTCGACAGTATA
>DAOPYU010000232.1:0-7463 GCA_035353095.1 Candidatus Sumerlaeota bacterium
CCGCTTTTTGTCCACGCGCCGCGAGCGCTTCCGCCCGGTCCAGGTGGTTGTCGGCCTCGCGGGTCTCTGCCGTCCCGGCGGTAGTTCCCGCTTCTTCCGTCGCAGCGGTCACCACGGTCTCGAACTTTTCCACGCCGGCCTCCGCCCGGGTCAGGAGCATCCCCACCGGCGCGGACTTGCCGGCGTTGTCGGGTTTGGGGGCCGAACTGGCGTCCGCCG
Organism: Candidatus Sumerlaeota bacterium; assembly: GCA_035353095.1. GTDB lineage: Bacteria > Sumerlaeota > Sumerlaeia > UBA8349 > UBA8349 > DAOPYU01. The sequence continues at coordinate 220 of DAOPYU010000232.1, forward strand.
TTCCTTCCGGTCCCTTGTTGGTACAGGCGGTCAGGAACGCTCCCACCGCCAATGTTGACACCACCCGCAGCCACGCGCTGCCCATGGTCAGAACCCCTTTCTCTATTTCAAGACGAAGACGCGGGGTGCCCGCGTCTCCTCTCGCCTCTGTCAGGTTAAATTGAAAGCGTCGGACGGAACAGACAGTTCCGTTCCCTGCTTCCTCCCATTCTACCCTTTTTTGACACGCGAGGGGGGAAAAAGTTCCAGAAAATGTCGGCTCCCCGTCGAATTTTCCACCACTCAGTGAGAAATCAAGACCACGATCCCCACCAGGACGAAACTTCCCCCGATCAGGGTCTCGAACAGTACCCCCCGCGGCTGCAAAATCCCCGAACGGAACAGATAGATGGACGCCGCCGTGTAGAGCACCGGCAACAGCATCAGATACCCCACCGAACTCAGAATTTCCCCATACGACGCGGCAAAGAGCGTCACAAAAAGCGCGCCGGTCAGAAGGGCCAGAGTCAGATACGTTCGCTGGGTGCCCATGGCCACCGGGATCGTCTCGCGTCCCAGCATCTGGTCCCCCTGGATGTCGCGCAGGTCATAGACGACCGATCGCAGAAACACCAGCGTGAAGACAAAGAAAAACGTGACCAGGCCCGCCCACATCGAGCGCGAAACCCCGGCCATCAGGACGGCGCGTTCGTGCAGCGTATCGGGCACGATCGCCAGCAGCGGCAAGACGAAGGCCCACGCCAGCCCCATCAGGATATCTTTCGATCCGGCCATGTCGCGCAGGCCCCGGTAGGGCAGCCACGGCGTGAGAAACCGGGGGACGATCGGCAGGCGATAGAGCAGGCCCAGTCCGCACACAATCAGCATGAGCAGGAACCCCGTCACTCCCAGGAACCAGGCGAATGCCAGCGTAAAAACCAGCGACACTCCACCCAGAATCAGGAAGACCTTGCCCCAGCGCTGCTGAAACCGGTAACGCGCCGGGTTGGTGTAACGCTCGATGTGGTGGTCATAGTGCATGTTGATCGAGTGCATCGCAAACACGTAGAGCGCGGCGACAATCGTCTGAAGCGGATGGAACTGCGCCCCCTGGAGCGCCACGCATCCCGCCATCATGCACACCACGCCCAGCGTCAGGTACAGGTTCGTGTTGAGCAGGAACTGCATCCCGCCATGCAGCGCGCGGCGCAGCGGATTCCACGACCCGCGCGACCATTCGGCCACATGCTCGGCCACGTCGGTGATGAGCCAGTTGGGTGTCGAGGCGCCTGCCGTCAATCCGATTGTTCGCGCGCCTCGCAGCGCTTCGAAGTTGATCTCGCTCGATGTCTCGATATGTTGTGTGGGGGTTCCCAGGGCCGCCGACAGTTCGGCCAGTCGCACCGTGTTGGCGCTGTTTTTGCCCCCGACGATGATCATGGCGTCGCACCGCCGGGCGATCTCTTCGGTTTCCGTCTGACGGCGACACGTCGAGTTGCAGATGGTCCGATGTACCGAACATCCCGGCCAGCGCGTCTGGATCAACCCCAGCAGGTGGTCGAAGTGCTCGGGATTCTGGGTGGTCTGCGACACCACGCACACCTTCTCCAGCGCCGGCAGCGCCGCCACATCCGCGTCCGTGGCCACCACATACCCCAGTCCCTCGGCGTGCCCCAACAGCCCGTTCACCTCCGCGTGGCCGGGGTCGCCCACGATCACGATCGCCTCGCCCAGCCGGATGTGCCGCTCGATCAGTTTTTGGATTCGGATCACATGCGTGCAGGTTGCGTCCACCACCGTATAACCGGCCTTTTCCAGCCGCGTCATCTCTTCCGGCACGATCCCATGCGCGCGGATCACCATCGTGCCTTTCAGCGGCACTTCCGTCATGCCCGGGCGATAGACCCCGATTCCCTTTTCCTCGAGCATCTGGATCACCTGGGGGTTGTGGATCAACGGGCCGTGCGTGACCACGGGTTTTTTGCCATACCGCCCCTGGTCCAGCACGATCTGCATCGCACGCCGCACCCCCATGCAGAACCCCGCCGCTTTCGCCTGAATGATCTTCAAGCCCCACCCCCTCTTCCACCCGCGCCGGACATTCCCGTCAATCGTGTCAATTCAACAGGTCTTCGTCCCCCTCAACTCCCCTCATTATCAATTATCCATTCTCAATTATCAATTATCCATTTCTCGCCCCTTCCACCGCCGATGTCCCCTACCGTTCTTTTTGGCGTCCTTACGGGAATCCTTTTCCCGGGGGGATTTCCAATAAGATACCCCCGTCGCCGACAAAGCCCCTGCGGGCTCCGGCGGCCCCCGGTTTCTCCAAAAACGAGAGGCCGGGACGGCTCCCTCTCCGGGGCCGGGACAAGAAAGGGACAGGACTCCCCGATGCTCAAGCCCTTTTTCGTGCGATCCAGACAACTCGAACGCCCCCTGGCCGCTCCGGCGGCGGCTGGCACCACGACTCTCCCCGTGGCCGACGCCGCCAACTTCCTCCCCGGCGATCTCCTCTTCATCGCGCACGCCGATCAGTCCCAGATCGAATGTCTCGGCCCCGTCCGGACCACCGCCTCCAGCGCCCTCACGGCCACTTTCCCTCTTCAGACCGCCCGGTCCGCCACTGCCACTCTCTGGCGGCCGGCCGCCACGTTCCATTGGAAGAGTCTCCAGGCCGCTCCGGTCGAGCGCTCCTTTCAGGAGGGAATCCACCTGGAACGTACCCTCGGGGGCGGTTTCTACGCGGTTCGGCTGGCAATGCCGCAACGCGAGGACACCCTGCGGTTTCCCTCCGTCACCCGATCGGAGTTCGAGGCCCTGCGCGCCTGGCTCGCCGCCCACACCCGGTCCGGACTCGACGAATTCACCTGGGTGGACGAGTACCGCCAACTGGCCCGGGTCCGGCTGGCCGCCTGCGATTTTGAACAGCACGAGCAACCGCCCCGTGTTCTGGCCCTCGTGCTTCGCCTCATCGTTCTGGAAGAAGGAGGGTACGCCTGAGCCATGCGTGACGACCTGACCCAGACGGCTCTCGAGGAACTTGCCCGCGCCGGACACGACGCGCTCTGGTGGCTCACGCTCGACTGGCCCGCCGGACCGCAGACCTGCGCCCACCGTCCTGTTTCCCTGCACAATGGGGAGGCGCTTCCCCCCCTTCTTGCCACGCCGGGACGTTTGCGGGTCGCGCCTGCCAGCGGTTGGGGGCCCGCAGCCCGGCGGGCCGTTTCCCGCCTTGATGTGACGCTTCTTCTGGACGGACCCGAAATCCCCTCACTCCGCCAGCGCCTGGCCGTGTGCGACCCGGAAGGGCTGGAAGTCACCTGGGGCCTTCTCCTGTTGCCTGCCGGTGGGCAGCCCTCCTTCTCCGATGCCATTCCGCTTTTCCGGGGCGTGATCGAGCGCGCCACCGTCACCCGCGCCACGCTGGAACTCCAATGCCTCGACACCCTCTCGGCCCGGTCCGATAAACGTTTCGGACACGAAATCGCTCCCAACGAACTCCCCACTCCCGATTCTCCCATTGAGGGACATATGCCCCCCTGGATTTTCGGGAATCTCGAAGCGGTCGAACTCGTTCCCTGGCGGGTCGGGTTGGCCTTCACCCTCGCGCGCGATGCGTCTCCCGACGACACCACCCTCACTTTTGTCTCGCTTGACGGCCTGCCCGATACCGGCGTTCTCCAGATTGACGACGAGCGCCTCAAATTCAGCCATGTGGACCGTGCCAACCACTCCATCGGGTTGCCCGACGCCCCCCTGCGCCGAACCGAACCCACCTGGCACGACGCCGGTTCCATTGCCCGCCTGGTTCCGCCGAACGGCTTCGAGTGGCTCGTGGCCGCCCATCCCTGCCTGCGGGTGGACAACCTCCAGGCGGACGGCCTGCCCGTTGTTCCGGAGGCCTGGAGTCTCGAAACCGAACCGTGGAATGGTGAGACCCTCCAGAAGGTTGTGCTGCCCGAGTGGCCCACCGCGGTTTCGTATCAAACCGCCCCGTCCACCCTCCTTTTCAACGGCGTCACTCACCCGGATGCGTGGGAACTGGACGCTTTGAGCACCGCCCTCAACGGCATACGCGCCATTGACAACCAGCCCGAACAGACTGCCGCCACCCTCAATTCTACGGCCCGTCTGCTTCGAGTCCGCTTCCGCGAACCCCTGGCTGCGGGCGCCAGGCGCTATGGCGTATTCGAGACCGCCCGCCTCCGCCTGCGGGTGGAAGCCAGCGGATACTGGGAAGCCTCCACCCGTCTTTCCCTCCGGTTTTTGAGAGGGGAGCAAGCCTTCTCCATTTCGCTTCCCCGCCCGCCGCTCAATCAACTCCAGGTCACCCTGCCGGGGCACACCCACGGACTCGAGCTGGCCGTTTCCAGTCCTCAGACAATCAACCTCCGTTACGGCCCCGTCCTGCTCGATCTCGATCTGACCGAGGCCGCATCCCCAAGCGAAGGCTGGACATGGCTCGACGGAGCGGGCGCCACGCCGATCTATGCCGAAGTTTGTCTCGAGACCGGGGGCGACCCGGTCGAGTTCTCCCTTTGGGATCTGGCCCTCGAAATCACCTGCCGTCCACGTCGCCGCGTTGTCATGGCGTCCACGCTCACAGCCGCTGTTGCGGGATTCCACGAGGAGGGGATTCTTCTCGATAATCCGGCCGATCTGGTCCGATTCTTTCTCTGCGATTCGCGGGGTCTGGGATTAGCTTCCGACCGGCTCGATCTGGTCTCTTTCTCGGCCGCTGGCGCTCAACTCGCGGCGCTTGGGTACCGATTCTCCAACCGCCTCGAGGCGCCCCAGGCCATCGGTGCGCTCCTGAGCCGCCTTCTCTACGAATCGCGTTCCTCGCTCACCGCCTGGGGTGGAAAACTGACACTCTCACTGGAAGAGACGGGTGAGACACTCCCGGCAGCCGAACCGGTTCTGGACGTCCACGCCCTTCTTGCTCGTCAGGATCTACGCCTCGACCGCGTCTCGGAACGTCAGGTACTCAAGGCCGTCCAGATTCACTACGGGTGCGATTTTGCTTCGACCCCCCACTCGAGCGCCGAACGTCTGGCGTTCTACTGCGATCAGACCCCCTCCCGCGCTTTTGGGGGAAATACGGGCGGGGAGTTCGAGGACCGGCTCCACTGGCACAACCACGGGCAAGTTCAAGTGGTAGCCGATCTGGCCCACACCCTCCTCCTGCGACACGGTTTCCGGCAGCAGCGCGTCCGCCTGTCCGTTCCCCTCCGCTTCGCCACCCTCAAACCCGGCGATTCCATCCGCCTCGAAGAACCCGAATTCCCCCTCTCGCTCGAACAGGGTCGGGTCGAGACGCTGGCTGTCCCCGAACCCCACTTTCTCCAGATCCAGGCCCGATTCCCCATTTCCGGTCCCACCTGCTGGCGTCACGACGCCGCCACGTTCCTCTGCCACCGCTCCAGTGGACAACTCAAGGAGTTCTGGATCGAGGGACGGCTTATCGCCACGTTGAGATGGGACGGACTGTGGCGCATTCGCGGATGCCTCGTCGAGTACGCGCCTCTCTACGGGACCCTCACGGCGCCCATCCAGTACAGCCCCACCCTCCAGCAGATCGCCTTCGGCGCCGGGATCGCTCCGGTTTACAGCCCTCTCTTCGCTCTCGATGCCGCGGGCAATCTCCACCTCGCTGGGACGCTGCGCGAACAGGCGCTTCGAGACGATCTGACCCTGGCCGGGTGCATCGAAGTGGCTTCGACTCACCTGGCCCTCGGTATTGCCGAACCCACCCCGGTTCTGGTCTGTGAGACCGCCACGGCCCGCCTCGACCTGCGCGGCCAGGTCGTCGAGGAGGCGGTTTTGTAAATCGAATACGCAAAAACCATTTCCCAATCCCATCCGACTGAAAGGACCCCACACATGAAAGACCTGCTGAAAACCAAAACCTTCTGGGGCGGACTCGCCGCCATCGCCACCGGTATCGGGCTGATTGCCACCGGCGACACCCCCCAGGGCGTCAACGCCATCGTCACCGGCCTCATCGCCATTTTCGTCCGAGACGGCATCCGCAAACTTTCCGCCTCCGGCGAATGAATCGAAGTCGGAAAAGAATCGTGTCCCACTGCCCCCTAGAGGCAACCGGATCGCAAAAACCGAAAGGACTCCCTCCCATGCTGACCGCATCCCAATCTCAGTTTCGTGACCGGGCCATCGCGCTGGCCCGACAGATCGCCCCCGAATACAACCTCGACTGGCGCCTCATGGCCGCCACCGCCATTCTCGAAAGCGGCTGGGGCGAGTCCGCCCTGGCCCGCAAGGCCCACAACTACTTCGGCATCAAGGCCACCCGTCGCACCCCGGCCGAGGCCGTTTATCTCCTCAAACGCGCCGATGGCGCTTCCGAGCCGTTCCGCCGCTATGCCGACGACACCGAATCCTTCCACGCCTACGGACGCCTGGTCGGGCAGGCCCGCCTCTATGAACGTCCCCGGCAGGCCGCCTGCGACGCCGCCTTCCAGACCCTGGTCCAGGCCCTCGCGCCCCTCTACTGTCCCGGCGATCCCCAGTACCCCACCAAAATCTTCCAGATTGCCGAACTCCTCGACTCGAATGAGATTGGAAACCGCAGTTGAGGGCCGAAAACGAGTCTTTTGTGTTATGGCGCGAAAACGGTTTTGGCTCCCTCTCCTTCTGGGTGAGGAATTTGACCAACTTGGACTGACCGCCACACACGCTGAATACTCCCTCTCCTTCTGGGTGAGGGATTTGACTACGCCAATCCGGAGATGGGCGCTCCCGGGAGATTGCTACCCATTTTGCCACCTCACGCTCAGGGGTAAGAAACCCACGATTGCTTCCCCTAAATGCAAGGGGCAAGTCGTTCATGAGGTTGAACTTAAGTACCTGGTCCCCCTGATTGCCCAGCGGCAAGTTGAACGGGAGCAAACAGTACGCGAGGCCAGCCTTGAATTAGGCATTCCTCCTGGCAGATTCCGCAAATGGATCTCCGGTATCTGTGCTCCCCAGGTCCGATCGTATTCCCGCATCATCGACTACCTCGGTTACGACCCGTGGGCCGGGCGCGAGTTTTCTTTCGGCGATCAGTTGCGCCTGGCCCGACTGCGGGCGGGACTGGCCCGAGACAAACTGGCCAAACGGCTCGGCATGGATTATGCCGCCTACCGGCGGTGGGAGGATGACCAGCTCACCTTCCCCGGCGTTAAGGAGCGCCGACTGCTGGAGAAATTCCTGAAGGAGGGAGTTCCCCCGGAAAAAGAATCGGAGGCAACTTCCGACTC
>DAOPYU010000233.1:0-7446 GCA_035353095.1 Candidatus Sumerlaeota bacterium
GGCGCCTTTTCAACACAACGACTTCGTTCTGGGTTTTCCCGTCCCGGGGACCGAATCCGGTCCAAACAGACTTGCGCAATCGGTGGTTGTTTGTGGTATGGTACCCCCCTGAGGGGGAAAATTTCCCCACCGGAAAGGCGATTCTTTCCGGGATTCTGGGTAACAGGATGGATGGATGCCTGAGATTACGTTGTTCCCGTTTTCCGAGTATTGGTGGTTTTATCTGGGGTTTGTTCTCTTTGTGTTGTTCATGCTGGCGCTCGACCTGGGCGTTTTTCACAAGCATGAGCATGTGATCGGGTTCAAGGAGGCGCTGGGGTGGAGTGTTTTCTGGATGTCACTGGGGGTGGCGTTCAGTCTGGTGATTTACTGGTTCGCCCGGCTGGATTTGCCCCATGATCCGCGCGTGGCCGCTCTCGTCGGTTTCGATGTCAACCTGGCGGCGCGAAATGCCGCCCTGCAATACCTGACCGGTCTGATTATCGAAAAGTCGCTCTCGGTGGACAACTTGTTCGTCTTTGTGGTGTTGATGAACTTTTTCGCGATCAAGCCGATCTACCAGCATCGGGTGCTTTTCTATGGGATCATCGGGGCTTTGATTTTCCGTTCGATCTTCATCGCCATCGGGGCGGCGTTGATGAATTTCCACTGGGTGGTGGTTCTGTTTGGCGTTTTCCTGGTTTTCACCGGTTTCAAGATCATATTCGGGCCGGAAAAACCGATCGAGCCGGAACACAATCCGGTCCTCAAGCTCCTGCGCCGGCTGCTGCCGGTCACACCGGAAATGCACGGTCAGAAACTGTTCGTGAAGCAGGCGGGAAAACTCTGGGCCACGCCGATGTTTGTGGCGCTGGTGTTTATCGAAGTCAGTGACGTGGTTTTCGCCGTGGATTCGGTCCCGGCCATCTTCGCCATCACCCGCGAACCGCTCATCGTGTTTACCTCGAACATTTTCGCCATTCTGGGGTTGCGCGCCCTGTATTTCCTTCTGGCCAGCGTGGTCCACAAGTTCCACCTGCTGAAATATGGTCTGGGGATTGTCCTCATGTTTGTCGGGATCAAGATGGTCTGGCTCGACAAGTCGAAATTCTTCGAGGACGGATTCCCGATCAACTGGTCGCTCGGATTCATCACGGTGGTGATTGGGGGTTCGATCATCGCCTCTTTTCTTTTCCCGAAGGGGCCCCGGGAATGACGGGACGAGGCGCCGGACGGGCAGGCCACGGGAAAGTGTTGAGGGGGTAAAAAATGGCTTGACTTTTTCGAGGCTAGCCCGTAAGGTGCTGCCCAGAATTGAGAGACGCGGTGTGTCTCTCCGGACAGTGGGTCATTAGCTCAATTGGTAGAGCAGCGGACTCTTAATCCGTTGGTTCAAGGTTCGAGTCCTTGATGGCCTACCACTGGAACGATTGAAGTTAGCCGCCTTGAAAAAGGCGGCTTTTCTATTTGGGGGAGAGTTGGGGGACGGGGAGATTGTACTGCAAGGCGTGCCGGATCAAAATGCGCGAGGAGAAGCGGTCGTTCCACAAGCGGCGTAAGTGGGTGTGCCCTCAGTGCGGACGGGCCCGGATGCAGGTGGCACGGGAGAAGAAGCGCTCGGGGCACGGGATTCTTTGAGTTTCACGGAGACAAAGCACCAGCGCTGGTATGGGGCCAATAATCTGAGGTCTTGTTTTCGACATTTTGAGTGGAAGTGAGGGGGGATCAAGAAAATCCGCTGGCTGTCGAGGGTTCTTCTATCTCATCAAAAATCAGGGATATAGGGTCTCTGTTCTCGTGTAAGAAGATGGGGGTGTGCATTTTTTCAAATTTTTTTCTTGCGATTCTCTGCCTGATGTGTTTCCATCTCATCTCGAACATGCTCAACGCCGTTCGGTAGCATGTTGGATGAAGGCTGAGGGGTCCGTTTCCTGATGCTGTTCAGAGCAGCACCTAATTAACTTCCTTTCTAATTGTGCATGCGCACAAGAGCGCCGTCTCAACAGCGGCGTGTCAAACACGGTTCCTGCCAATTTCACTTCCAGAACAGCGGACTCCTCGCCTCCCCCTTTCCTGCCTTGGGGAGGCGGTTCTTTTTGGGGACGCCGACGTTTTCAGACCGACTGGTCCGGACCAGAATCAACTTGTAACCGTCCACTTTTCAGTGATAATCTTGTGGCGTGGATGGGCAATCCGGGGATTGGAGAGCGTGTGAAAAGGCCGGAAGCGGGTTTCAGAGTGAGGGGGCGATCATGCCGCACGATATAGACGCGATGTTGATTGGCATTGTGGTGGGTGTCAGTCTGTTGACGTCGTTTTTCTGTTCGTTGCTTGAGGCGTGTCTGTTTTCGATCAGTCGCAGTCAGATCGAGACCCTGCGGCGACGCAAAGATCCACGGGGGGAGTTGTTGTCGCAACTGCGTAACCGCATGGATGAATCCATCGTGACGATCCTGATTGCCAACACGGTGGCGAACACGCTCGGGGCGGCCTGGGCGGGCGCGTTGGTTCAGGGACGCTATGGCAATACCTGGCTGGGCTTTTTTTCGGCGGGTTTTACGGGCGCGGTGCTCTTTTTCGGGGAGATCGTACCGAAGTCGCTGGGGGTGCGGTTTGCGCCGGTTCTGGCGCCCGCTCTGGCGTTGCCTCTGCGCACGATGGTGTGGTGCCTGGCGCCGTTATCGAAACTCTGTGTGCTGCTGACCCGGTTCTGGCAGAAGAGTGGGGGGGGGGCGTCGCATGGAACGGCGGAGGATATTATCAGTCTGGTGCATCTGGTTCACCATCAGGGGGAGATCGAGGAGCGCGAAGCCAGCTGGGTGGCCAATGTGTTGCAGCTCGACGATGTGACGGCGGAAGATCTGATGACGCCGAATCCGGTGGTGGCGCGGGTGCCCGTGGAGATGAAGACGGGCGAGACGACCCTGGACGCGGACCACTGGCGCTTCAGCCGCCTGCCGGTGTGTGCCGATGACGATCCGGACCGGATTCTGGGGGTGGTGCATCGCCGCAAGGTGTTCGACGCGTTGGCGCGTGACCGGTTCGAGGTGACGATCGGGGAGTTGATGGAACCGCCGGTTTTTGTGCGCGAGGATGTGAACGCCCATGAGTTGCTCGAGCGGTTCCTCAATACGCGGCGGCATCTTTTTTGCGTCACGAGCGCTGAGGGACATTTCGTCGGCGTCGTGACGCTCGAGGATGTGCTGGAGTGCCTGTTGGGCGAAGAAATTGTGGACGAGACGGATCTGCACGAGGATATGCAGGCTCTGGCCCGGCAGCGCAAGCGCCAGTTGCTGTCGCGCCGCCGGGGAGGGGGATGAGTCTGTCGTCCGGGCCTTGATTCTTCATCTTGGATATGAAGGCTCGAAAGATAGAGAATTTTTTCCTGTTTTCAGCCCCCGGAGGGGGCGACGGTGAGTAGCCGTGGGTGACCGAAGGGAACCCACGGAATAAGGGCGTAAAATAAGATCAAGCCCCGGAGGGGCGACAGAAACGTGAAGGATTGAGGCGTCCGGGGCGAGAATCCCGCAAGGACTTGACGGGGACAGGTTTCTTCCCTAAGATGGGAATCGGTTCCCGGTTTCTGAAAGAGTGTCTCGGACAGATTGCGGTCGGATGGCACGGGTACAAAGAATTTTATCAAACTTGAATGGACGAGGAGGGGACCGGATCGCCGGACTCACGGAATCCCGAGAGGAATTCTCCGCATCCTGTCAAGCCCGGTATCCCGCCCTCCTTTTTGAACGCGATTTTGAGGCCGAGGTAGAAATCGTTCGATGACCAACGCTTTTTTCAGACCGTGCATAGACCTCCATCAGGGCAAGGTGAAACAGATTGTCGGCTCGACCCTGCGCGAGGGGTGCGATCCGGTGACGAATTTCGAGACGGACCGTTCGGCGGCCTGGTTTGCGGATCTGTACCGGCGCGACGGGCTGGTGGGGGGACACGTGATCCTGCTGGGGCCGGGGAATGAGGCCGCGGCGCGCGAGGCGCTGGCCGCCTATCCCGGCGGGCTTCAGGTGGGGGGCGGAGTCAACCCGGAGAACGCGCCGGCGTGGCTCGACGCGGGCGCCAGCCATGTGATCGTGACTTCGTATGTGTTTCAGGACGGGAAGGTGGAGTGGGACAACCTGCGGCGCCTGAGCGGGGTGGTCCCCCGGGAGCGGCTGGTTCTGGACTTGAGTTGCCGCAAGCGGCAGGGGGACTACTATGTCGTGACGGACCGGTGGCAGAAGTTCACTTCGCAGAAAATAGACGCGGAAACGCTGTTGCGTTTTTCGGAATACGCCGACGAATTCCTGGTCCATGCGGCGGATGTCGAGGGGAAGCAGCAGGGGGTGGATCTGGATCTGGTGGCTCTATTGGCCCGGTTCGCGCCGATTTCGGTGACGTATGCGGGCGGGGTTTCGGGTCTGGCCGACCTGCGCGAGGTGTACCGGGTGAGCCGGGGGCGTCTGGGGGTGACGATCGGCAGTGCGCTGGATATTTTCGGCGGGCCGCTGGCCTACCGGGCGGTGGTGGAGTTCTGCCAGGCATTGAAAGCGGGGACTGCCGAATGAGCGATTGGCGCAAACTGGCGCTCCTGGCGGTTCTGGTAGTGGGGCTGGCGCCCCGTCTTCTGTTTCTGCGGGCCGATGCGGACACGTCCGTGAGTCTGCTTCTGGACGATTCCTTCTATTATTTCAAGGTGGCGCAGAATGTGGTGGACGGCTACGGCTCGACGTTCGACCGGATTCATCCGACGAACGGTTACCACCCGTTGTGGCTGGGGATGCTGTTGCCGATAGCCGCTCTGGCGCGCGATCCGTGGGTGCTGGTGCGGTCGGCTGTCGCGCTCAGCATTCTGTTCAACACGCTGACGGCGTATCTGATCTGGCGGGTGTTGAGCCGCAGCGTGCGGGGCTGGTTTATTGCGGCGCTGGGGACGGCGTTGTATTTTCTGAATCCGCGCGTGACGCAGTCGGGGGTGAACGGGTTGGAGGTCGCTCTGAGCACGTTCTGTGTGATGGCGGGAGTCGCTCTGACGCTGTTGCGTTCGCGGGCGCCCTCGGAGATACGGGGGCATCGGTTTCTGCTCGGGTTGGCGCTGGGGCTCATGTTTCTGGCGCGGACTGACAATGCGTTTTACATTCTGGTCCTGATGGGCGTGGCGTTGGTTGAGGAAAAACCGGGGCGGCGGTTCGGGACTTTCTGCCTGTTGGGCGCCGTAAGCGGTCTGCTGGTGGCGCCGTGGCTGGCGTGGAATGTCTGGCGGTTCGGCGCGCTGATGCAGGTGAGCGGCAAGGCGTGTCCGTACATGTTGCAGACGCTGTTTCTGGAAGCGGGGCACTCGCGGACCGATCTGTGGATCGAAGGGGCGCGACTTTCCGCAAAGTTTTTTCTCAAGGGGCTCTACGACATCCCGCTCGGTCTGCCGCGCTGGCTGGTGTGGGGGGCGGGGGCGTTTTCCGTGCTGGCGCTGAGTGTGCGCTGGTACGACACGAACCTGCCGGGGGGCAAGGCGTTGCGGCGCAGTGTGGGGGTGCTTCTGGCGCTGGGCGCGGGCGCGTTCCTGTTGCTGCTGGTCCATGCGGGGTTGCGCTGGCACCCGCGCGACTATTATTGCGACACGGCGATTCTCCTGCTGGTGTTGGGTTTTTCGTTTGCGCTGGCTTTCTTCGATCCGGGACGGGTGGCAGAATCGCTGGTACGGTGCTGTTACGGTACGGTTCCGCTGGACCACGGTTTTTTGCGCACTGTGCTGGTTGGGTTGAGTCTGGCCGCGCTGGTGTGGGGCGGGACGATCACCTGGCGCGCGCTGGACGAGGGGCGTTACCCCCATCAGTCGGAACTGCTCGAGGCGGCGTACTGGCTGCGCGATAACGTACCGGAGGACGAGGTGGCCGCCGGGTTCAACGTGGGGATTGTCGGGTTCTTCTCGGGCCGGCAGGTGGTCAATCTCGATGGCGTCATCAACAATGCGGCGTACGACGCGCTGGTGCAGCGCGACCTGTTCGGGTTGATGCGCCGCGCCGGGGTCCGGTATTATGTGGATTACGACCCGTTCATGCTCGATCGGTATCGGTCTTTCTGGGGGGAGGACCGGGAGGCGGTTCAGATGACGCCGGTGGCGACGATCCGACGGCCGGATGTTCCCTTATGGTGTGGAAGCCCGGTGCGGGTTCTGCGGCTAGACTGGCGGTGAGGCTCTCCCTGTCGCGGGGTACCGTTGTGGGGGCATCTGTTGGCGAAGCGCAACCCAACAGGCGGAATGCAATCTCCGGAATCCCGCAAGTCGCCAGGATACCCGGAACCGCGCCAATCAGGAGATTGGCGATCCCGGGAGGGCGCAAAACGCGATGGTTGTAATTATCGCGGTCTTTCTTGGGGGGTGCGGCTTCGCTGCGCCAGGTATTTTGAGGTTAACAGCCGCGGGCGGAGTGGAGCGCAAGCATGACCGTACAGGACCGCTATCCGGAGTATCTGCCCGACCAGCGTGAGTTTTTCGACGTCAAGATCACGGAAGACTGGGCGCAGTACCGCAACGAGCGGTGGGACCGGACGCGGCGCTTCGAGATCGCGCGTCTGTTCGGGATCGTGCGCCCGCGCCGCATTCTCGATGTCGGGTGCGGGTGCGGGTTCCACGATGCGGAAATGGCCCGCTACCCGTTCGTGGAGGCGGTGGAGGCGATTGATTACTCGGCCCGGAGCGTGGAAAAGGCGCAGGAGGTTTACCCGCACGCAAAGGTGCGGCGTCGGGTGGCCGACATCGGGGAACTGACGGCGGAGGAGCCGTACGATCTGGTGGTGAGTTTTCAGGTGATCGAGCACACGCCGGACGACCTCGAGTTTGTGCGGCAGTGCGCGCGGTGCGTGCGGCCCGGCGGGGCTGTTGCGGTGTTCACGGTCCACCGGCTGCGTCCCTACAACCGCGTGCGGATGCGGTATGGCAAGCCGCCCGAGATGGAAGACCCGATGCACAAACGGGAATATGTGCCGGCCGATCTGGCCCGTCTGGGGGAAGTGGCGGGGCTGAAGGTGAAGTGTCAGTTTTCGTACGCGGCGGACGCCCCGCGTCTGCCGTACGGGCTGGCGCTCTGGGCCGGGTGGTTTCGCACGGCCTGGGCGACGCGTCTGGCGGCGGTCTGGGAGAAGCCGGAGGAGTGAGGGCATGTTATTTGCCGCAATTCAGGGTGGAATCATTGGGGAATCATTCAATTTGGACGGTCAAGGTCCATTTCGAGATCGTGAGGTGGATTCGGGAGCGTGCCAATGTGTAGATCAAGCGCCAACGGCGCGGCCAATCGTAGCCTGGGGCATCGCCCCAGGAAAACGATTGGTTATTTTGAAACAAGGGCTGAAAGCCCGTCCGATCGAAGGTTTTTGCCCTCTTTATGGGGCGGGCCTTCAGCCCTTGGATAAAATGGGGATACTTTTCCTGGGGCGCCGCTTCGCTTGCCCCAGGCTACGATGAATCCGCGCCGTTGG
>DAOPYU010000234.1:0-7440 GCA_035353095.1 Candidatus Sumerlaeota bacterium
TCGATGTGGAACTCGCGGTTTTCGATGAAACTGAGGGTGACCTGGCAGAGGTTGGCCAGCCCCTTGACCCCTTCGATCACCTCGTCTTCGAGGTAGGCGCGAAAGTAGGGGTGGACGGTCACGCGCACGCTCTTGACGTCGGGGTGCTGCTTGATCCACGCCAGAATTTCGTACTTGAGGTTCTTCCACACGTGCTGTTCGGTGAGGATGCGCCCCAGGCCCTGACAGTAGGGACACTGGCGGAACACCACCTTGGAGAGGCTCTGGCGCACCCGCTTGCGGGTCATTTCGAGCAGGCCCAGTTCGCTCAGCGAGCCGACCGTGGTCTTGGCGCGGTCCTTCTGGAGAAACTCCTTGAACTTGCGCACGAGCGCCCGCTGGTTCTCGCGGCTCTTCATGTCAATGAAGTCCACGACGATGATGCCGCCGACATCGCGCAGGCGCAGCTGGCGCGTGATCGTATCCGCCGCCTCGAGGTTGGTCTTCAGGATCATCGCTTCCTGATCGTCTTTGCCGACAAACTTGCCCGAGTTCACGTCAATGGCGATGAGGGCCTCGGTCTCGTCCACGATGATGTAACCGCCGCTCTTGAGCCACACGCGCCGCCGCAGAGCCTTCTGGTACTGGTTCTCGACATCGTAACGCTCGAAGAGGTTCTGTTCCAGGTCGTCGTAGAGGATGACGCGCTTCTTCAGGTCCGGCATCATGGAACCGAGCGCCTGACGCAGCTGGCGCGCGTAGGCGGGCGAATCCACGATCAGCTGCTCGATATCCGTCGTCAACTCATCGCGGACGATCCGGCCAATGAGATCGTGGTCGTCATAGACCAGACAGGGCGCCTGAAGTTGTGTATTTTCCTCGGAAATTTCCGCCCAGAGCGACTTGAGTTTCTCGACATCGGCCTTGATTTCTTCCTCGTCCTGGCTCAACCCCGCGGTGCGGATGATAAACCCGCCATCGTCGGCGTCGAGGGACTTGAGGAGCGAGCGCAGGCGGCGCCGTTCGGTCGTGTCCTGAATCCGGCGTGAAACGCCCCCCGTGCGCCCGTCCGAATAGGGCAGATAGACCAGATAGCGCCCCGGCAGGGAGATGTTGGACGTCACGCGCGCGCCCTTGGTGCCGAGCGGTTCCTTGACCACCTGGACCAGGAGCGTGTCGCCCGCGCGCAAGTCCCGGCATTTTCGCGGCTCGTCCCCCTCTTCCTCCGGTACGGTGGGTCGGGTGGGGTGCCCCCCCTTCTTGCCCGGCAGGATATAGTCACCCACGACATCCGAAAAGTGCAGGAAGGCGTTGCGTTCCATGCCGATGTTGACAAACACCGCCTGCAGGCCCGCCACCACCCCTTCGACGCGCCCCTTGTACAGGTTGCCGACGATGCTTTTTTCCTCGATCTGCTCGACGAACAGCTGCACCAGCTGATCGTCTTCCAGAATCGCAACGCGGATGTCTTTATCTTCTACATTGATAAGAACACGTTTTTTCACTATGGTACCATTCGCCTCTCAGAGGGCCGGATGCCCAGGCTCGCCCGCTCACCCCGGCCTCAGACCGGGCAGGCTCCTCTTAGTAATATAGGGGACGCAATCCGTCAACACAATAGTACTGGACTTCGGGGGATGCCCCAGGGCCCCTCCCCCCTTCCAACTCGAAAGCCTCACTCTCATGCGGTCCTTACGAATACTTCTGCTCAACAGCGCCCGGCGGTGGATCGGGGAAGCCGCTCACACCTTCACCCTCGCCCGTGCGCTCGAATCCCGCGGCCACTGGGTGCTGCTCGGGGTCCGCAAAGGGTTTGAACTGGAAAAACGAGCCGCCGCCGAGGGGTTGCGCTCGCGCGCCTTCACCCTGAACAGCCGCTTCATTCCCTGGGACGACCTGCGCGACACGCGGGCCATCCGCCAGATTCTGCGCGACGAAAAAATAGACCTCATTCAGGTCAACCGGGGGAAAGACCACTGGCTGGCGGCCGCCGCGCAACTGTTCGCCACCCGCCCCCCCGTCCCGCTCATCCGCGCCCGCCACGTCGTGACCCCAGCCAAAGCCCACTGGGTCAACCGCTGGCTCTACTCGCGCGCCACCGACGCCGTCCTGAGCGTCTCGCAGGCCGCCCGCGCCTCGCTCGGCCCTCTCGCGGCCCTGGCCGCCCACGGCGACCCGCGCCGCGACCGCGTTCTTTACTCCGCGGTGGACTCCGGCCTATTCTCCCCCAATTGGCGTTCCGAGGCAATCCGAAAACAACTGGGAGTCTCACCCGACGAGATCGTCATCGGCCTGGTGGGCCGCATCCAGCGCATCAAGGGACAGCGTCCCTTCCTGGATGCCGCCGCTCAAGTCGCCCGTCAGTACCCACACACCCGCTTCGTGCTGGCCGGACGCGGCACCCCCGAACAGACCCAGACCCTGCGCGAATACGCCGAAAATGCCGGCCTTCCACGCGAAAACCTGATCATCCTGGGGGTCGTGGACAACCTGCCCCAGATCATGGCCGCCTTTGACATCGGCGTCGTCGCTTCGCTCGGTTCCGAGGGCCACAGCCGCGTCACCCTCGAATACATGGCCTCCGGCCTGCCCATCGTCGCCACCCGCGTGGGAGGCATCCCGGAACTCCTGACCGAAGGGGCCGAAGGGTTCCTGATCGAACACGGGAACCCCGACCTGCTGGCCCAACGGCTCGAAACCCTGGTGGCCGACCCGGAACTGCGCCGTCACATGGGCCAGGCGGGCCGCCAGACGGCCCAGACCCGCTTTCACCCCGACCGCTGGATCGGCGAAGTCGAGGAGTTCTACTACACGGTCCTTCGTTGCGCCTCCCCGGACCGATAGGTCATTGTCCCAGTTTACGGCCCGGTGTGCAACCTATTCCAACACATGGACCCAGAAGAAATCGTGGACCCCCCGGGTGCGCCAGAGTTCGGCATACCCGGTCCACTGGGAATTCTGCACGATATAAATCGAGTCGTTGATTGGCGCGCGCAGGATTTCACCGAGGGGCACCCGCTCGCCCACTTGTCCCGTCTGCGGGTCACGACGATAGACCGCGTAACAGGACGCCAGAAACATCTCATTCTCCGGATCGTAGAGAATATGGGCATTGGGCGGCGCAGGATCGCGGAAATAGGCGTGGTAGAACTCGAAAAAACTCTGCGAACAGCCATAGACCTGAACGGCCACGGCGACAACCATCAGAACCGAGAAAAGCATCCGTCGTACCCCGTTCCACCCCTCGGCCACCCAGAACGCGATCGGCACCGCCAGCAGCGCGTGGATCTGCATGATGTGGCGCGGTCCCCAGCACCACCCCCCCGCCCAGTTGCGCCAGCAACTCATGGCGCACAGAAACAGGATGAAATTGGCCAGAACGGCCGCCCCGAAAACCGGCTGGCGGCGCAACATCGGCCCGATCCCCCACAACGCCAGAAACAACGCCGGTGAGAAGAAAAACAGGCCCTTCCCGATACTCATCGTAAACCCATACAGCCCCGCCAGAATCGGCGTCGAGAATTGAATCCCCTCCGACTGGTCCGAATATCCGGACGCCAACAGACTGCCGTACTGCAACCAGTTCATGGCCAGAATCGCCCCCCCCGCCAACCCCACCGGCACGCAGAACGCGATCAGACGAAAAACGGGCCGCGCCTTCCCCTCCGTACCGGGCGCCAGCAGATGCCGTCCCAGCGCCTTAACCAGATCAATCACCCGCACGGACGAACCGAGAAAATCGGTGATCGGGAAGTAGCCATACGCCACCAGCAGCGCCAGAACCGGCAGAAACAGGACCGAATCGAGGCGCACCAGACACCCATATCCCGCCGCCAGCCCCGCCGCGAAACAGAGCCACGCGCCCCTCCCCTGCCGCACCGGCGTTTCCGGGGATTCCCCCGTCTCATCCTTTGGGAAAAAACACAGCGCCAAGGCCAGAAAAGCCAGCAATTGACACAACCCGGCGAACGCTTCGGAAAAAAACGTGCGCGCGTGGGGCCAGGCCATCGAACCCGCCCCCCACGCCAGCGCCGCCAGCCAGGCGGCCCGTTCCGAGCGCGTCAGACGGCGCGCCAGCAGAAACAAGACCATTCCCGAGAAAGCCGTCAGAACCGTATTGAAAAGCGAGACCCCCAACCGGGCCGCAAGGCCCTGGGCCTCGAGCGCCAACGCCGCTCCCTGCGGCAGGGCCGGACGCGGCGCCACAATCGTCTGGATGGTCCGTAACCGAGAATCGAGGAACACCCACGCCTCGTCGGAAGCGAGCGGCTGCAGGGCCCGGCCCAGCCAGTAAAACGGCGCCGCCGCAATCGGCTGTCCCACCCCGTACTGGGCGTACTCACGCCCATCGGGGCGGGGCGGCTGGGCCGGACGGGTGGCGAACCCCTCGGTGATCGGGTCAATGGCCAGCGAACCCCGGGTGGCCAGGGCTTCCGTGACACGAAACATCACTTCTTCGTCCGGAGAATAGAAATGCCCCCCGAATGTCAGAAGATAGAGAAACAGAAGAAGAAGAAACACGAGAATGGGACTGCGCATATCGAGTCGGCCTGCCCGTCACACTTGAAATCGCCCATCATTCCAGAAACAAGAGCGGCGTCCCGCCTGCCGATGGGACGCCGTACAGATTCGGTTCGCAACACGCCGGTCACCCGGTCGCGCCTTCCCCCGTCAGAGCATCCTGCTCGTCGTCGTCGGAACCGGCGTCCACTCCCCGCATCCGGCGCGCCGCGTCCTCGGGCGAAATACTGTTGATGTAGAACCCCGTTCCCCACTCAAAACCCGCCTGGGTGGACATCTGGGGGATCAGTTCGATGTGCCAGTGGAAATAGGGCAGATCCTCGTCGGCGAACGGCGCCGTATGGATCACAAAATTGTAGTCGGGGTTGCCCAGGGCGGTCTTGAGCCGCGTGAGCAGACGCTTGAGCACCTGCGCCAGCGACTTGACCTCAACCATCTGGATATCGCAGAAAAACGATTCGTGCTGGCGCGGCAGAATCCACGTTTCATACGGGAAGCGCGACGCAAACGGGTGAAACGCGATAAAGAGTTCGTTCTCCGACACAATGCGCATATTATCGCGCTCTTCCTGTCGGATCACATCGCAGAAAACGCACCGTTCCTTGTACTCATAGTAATTGCGCGCTCCCTCGACTTCCTCGAGCACCCGCTTGGGCACGATGGGCAACGCGATGATCTGCGAATGCGAGTGGGCCAGCGTGGCGCCCGCGCGGGGGCCGTGATTCTTGAAAATCAACACATACCGGAACCGGTGGTCGCGGTGCAGGTCAATCATGCGCTCGCGGTACGCCCAGAGCACCTCCTCGATCTGTCCCAGCGGCATGTCGGCCATGTCCATCTCGTGCGAGGGCGTCTCGATCACCACTTCGTGGGCGCCGATACCGCTCATCATGTCGAACATGCCCTGGCCCATGCGCACCAGTTGTCCCTCGATCTGCATGGCGGGAAACTTGTTCGGCACCACCCGAACCCACCAGCCCGACTTGTTCGGCAGGGTCGAATCGTGGCGGAAGGCCAGAATCTCGGGCGGCGTAGCCAACTCGTGGCTCTCACAGAACGGACAGGTATCGGCCCCCACTGGCAAAGTGGGATTCAACACCTCGGCGCCCGGACGATTGCTGCGCTCCGAAGCAATGATCACCCAACGGCCAATGACAGGATCTTTCCGCAATTCGGGCATTTCGCTCACTCCTCGCGTCGGCGCAAGCCCCACTTTTCTCTCACGCCTCCACTCAGCCTATTGTAACATGATCGTTATCCACGTGGATAGCCCTAATGTGAACAGGAACTCTCGGCGTCCTTTCCCGACTTTCAGGACGCGCCCTCCTTCTCCGCAGTCAAAGGCGCTTTGGATTCAGATTTTTCCCCCTGAAAAGACTTCAACGTCTGGACCAGATCGAGCAGCGTCTTGAAATCACCCGGTAATTCCTGACCCCGTTTCCATGCGTCACTCTCGCGCGTCTTGCGCCCCAATTCTTCGGCCTGCTTCAGCGCTTCCTCCCACTTTTCGCGCACCGTGCCGGTGGCGGCATCGCGCCGGGCGGCCAGTTCGCGCCGCAGGTCGTCCAACTGTCCCTGCCAGTCCTTCGACTGCAGGTACGACTCGCCCCGTTCCTGCAGCGTCATCGCCTTGTCCTGCAAGCCCTGAAGTAACGTCTCGACATCGCGCGTGGAAACCCGCTCACTCTGCCGACGCAACTGCTCCGACCCCCGGCGCAGAAATTCAGACTGACGCCGAAACGCCTCGGGCAGACGGTCCATCTGGAGCCGTCCGTTCACGAACACCCGATCGCTCTCGCGCCAGAGCACAAAACACCACACTCCCAACCCCAGCAGCACCAGCAGGGCCAGAAAACTGAAGCGGGGACGGGCGTACAGGGGACGATGCGCCGCCGAAATCTTCCCCTTCAGGCTCACTTCCGATGGGTGGTTCGAGTCCCCCATGATCGCCTCCGCGTCACCGTCCCTGCGGGTCACTCAGGCGCGTCCGGGCCGAACGCACCAGTTCCAGCGCCTGGTCGCGATTCAGACGCATCTTCACCAGCAGTTCTCCCTCCGCCTCATCACTCACCGACACGGGCTGCAACTCACCCACCAGGGCATGCAACTGGGCCGAGAAAGCCGGGTCCACTTCCGTCAGGTTCACCAGCCGCACCACATTGCCCGACAGGGGAGTATCGTCGGAGGCCCAGGTCCCCTGAGCTAGATCCACCCGGGAATCGAGCAGCTTTTCCAGCAGAATGGTCCGGGCCTGATCTGTCGCCTCCTGACGCGCCTTGAGGCGCGCATTGAGCGGCTTCTCCCACGTGACCTTCACCGCGCGCCCCTCGGCTTCCAGCCAATCGGTCTTCCGGAAGAGGTCCACCATCGCGCACCCCGTTCCCATCCAGACCACCATCAGCGCCAAAACCCCGACAAGCCCCCGCTGCCAACCGCGCACACACCCTGACGACATAACCCGACTCACTTTCTTCCGACACTCGGACCGGCAGAGATCAACCGGTCGGTTAATCCCTGTTTTTTGCCGCAATTCCCTCGGAAAGGCAAGACAAGATTGGGGTTCTCCGGCCCGCCCCCGGCTTTTCCGACTCCGTCCGAGCCTCCTTGACCGTTTGCCGGACCCGCTCGGTCTTGATCTGCTCGATCCGGCTCAGATACGTCAAGGTCCGATCGTACGACCCCGCCATCAGCCAGACCTGATAAAAACCGCGCCGCGCCTCATCATACTCGCCCCGCTCGAACAGTTCCTGCGCGGCCTGATACCACCGCTTCAACGCGTCCTTGACCGACACGCCCTGACGGGTCAGCAGGTCGTACAACGCGCTCTGGCGCTGCTGGTTGCGCTGGGTATCGTCTATCAGTTTTCGCAATTCGACGCTTTCAGGCGCCAGCCGCCCGGCCCGACGGGCATCTTCATGATCCCCATCCACGCCCGGTCTA
>DAOPYU010000235.1:0-7327 GCA_035353095.1 Candidatus Sumerlaeota bacterium
CTGGGGGTCGCGGAACGTCACTTCGCTCAGCTGACCTTCACCCCCGGGCAGGGAGGAAGCGCTCCCCTTCCGTTCCCAGTTTTTCAGGAGATCGCGGCTCGGCTTGCCGTCGAAAAGAAACGAAAAGCGTGCGGGATTCGGGTCCGGAGTCTTGGACTCGGGGAGGAGATCTTGAAGACACAGACGCGAACCGTCCTGCATTTCGATCTCGGCTCCGCCCCAGAGCGCCTGGTCGTAGGCGCGCCCGTCCCCGGCGTCTGCGACTCCGATTTCGAACTCCTGAGCGCCGTCGAGGGGGATATCCACCGGTCGGGGGGCGTCGTCCAACCGCATCACCGGTGACGTCAGGACTTCTTTGCCGTTGAGCCAGACCCGAAAAATCACCGAGCCCTGTTTTTTGCTGGCCCCGTTGCGGGTGTCGTCGTTGTTTTCGAGGCCGACCTCGCTCAGGAAGCGTTTGGCCGGACGGTCGAGGTGGATGGCCAGCCGTTTGTTTGAGTTGAAGGCCAGGCCGTGTTTGTAGGTTTTAGTGGCAATCTGGAATGGAGTACCCCGCCAGGAGCGTCCCCGCATGATCGCGTCGGGAGAATCTTCTTCGACGACCCGGATGGACGATCGTTTTGCGACCTGTCCGCCGGGGTTGAAGAGGGAGTCGCTCCACTGGCGACTCCGGTGAAACTCGGCGGGGGTGGGGGTGACCGCCGGAACGGAGGTCAGGACGATCAGTTGGAGGACCGCCGTTAGAATGAGGGAATGACACCACCGGGCTTTGCGAGAGTTCATGGCTTCTTTCCTTTCGCACAATCGAATCATCGGATTCCAGAGAACCGAGTTTTCGAAGACTATACAGGAAATAGCGGAAGTTTCACGCAACTTTTTCCAAAATTCGAAATTGGACAAAGAAGAGCCGGAGAAGAGAAAAAATCGGAAGAACCGGGGCGGTAGAAGAACCGAAAGTCGCCCCCCGGGGTCCCAAACAAAAACGAGGGCCGAAGCCCTCTGTTTTCAGGTGATGAAGGTGGTCGGGGTGGCCGGGCTCGAACCGGCGGCCTCAGCGTCCCGAACGCTGCGCGCTACCAACTGCGCCACACCCCGACGCGGTGAGGGGTGTATCTTTAGCGACTTTGAATCGCGTTGTCAATGGGAGAATGTGCGAAAAGGAAAAGAAATTGTGGCCCCTCGAAAGAGGGCCGGGCAGATAACGTATTCCTTTTTCTCTTGTGAATTCATCGGTCTGGCCTTACTTTTCATGCGGATACTGGCGCGAAGCGGACGCCGAACTGAGAGGACCCTGTTTTCTGTGTGGGACGAGGAATTGGGACCTTGGGGGACGTCTCAGAATTGGCCGGTGCCCAATACCGTTTGCCTCGGAGGAGGCGGCATGATTGAAGTCAACCATCTTCGCAAAGTCTATGGCGACACGGTGGCCGTGGACGATGTTTCGTTCGAGGTGCCCGAAGGGGAAATCCTCGGTTTCCTGGGGCCGAACGGCGCGGGTAAAAGCACCACCATGCGCATCCTGACGGGGTTCACCCCCGCCACGGGGGGACGCGCCGTGATCGGCGGTTTCGACGTTTCGACCCAGTCGCGCCAGGTGCGCTCGATTCTGGGTTACCTGCCTGAGAGCGCGCCGATATATGGCGAAATGACCGTGCGGGGCTATGTGGATTTTTTCGCCGAGGTCAAGGGGCTGGGCGGCGTGGCTCGGCGCCAGGCGGTGAATCTGGCGATCGAGGAGTGCGGTCTGGACGACGTGGCCGAACGGCTGTTGATGAACCTGTCGAAGGGGTACCGCCAGCGCGCGGCGCTGGCGCAGGCGGTGGTGGGCGACCCGCGGGTGGTGATCCTGGACGAACCGACCGTGGGGCTGGACCCCCGGCAGATTCGCGGTATCCGGTCGCTGATCCGCAAAATGGCCCAGCGGCGCACGGTCATCCTGAGTACGCATATTCTGTCCGAGGTGAGCCTGACCTGCACCCGTGTGCTGATCATCAAGTCGGGACGGGTGATGGCCACTGGCACGCCGGACAACCTGGAATCGAACATCGAGCGTCCGAACCGGATGGTCGTCTGCGCCCGGGGCGCGTTTCAGGCGGTGCACGACGCGCTGGCCCGGACCGCGAATGTCGAACATGTGCGCCCCACCGGCACGCCTCCGACCGACCCGTCGGCCCGGGGCGATTACGAATTTCAAGTGGCCCTGCGCGGGCAGGCCGACGCGCGCGCGCTGCTGGCGCGGACGGTGATCGAGGCCGGGCACGACCTGCTCGAGCTGCGCTCGGTGGGCTTGAGCCTCGAAGACGTGTTCCTGTACACCATTTCGTCGGGTGAAGCCGAACGGGTCGAAGCGTAGAAAAGGAGAGCGGTCATGACGGAATCCACTCCGCTTCCAGAATCCCAGCCGATTGCCGCGTCCATTCCCCCATCGGGAAGCACCGCGGGTTCCTGGCTTTTCTGGGCGGTTTTCAAACGCGAACTGCGCCAGTACCTTCAGACGCCGGGCACCTATGTCGCCCTGGCGTTTTTCCTGATTCTGTCCGGTTCGCTTTTCACGCTGATCCTCGGCGACTACCTGACCGCCTCGGCTCAGGTGACGTCCGGCGGAAAGCCTCTGGCCGATACCGAGCTTCCCCTGGACCCGACCGCCCGCATCATCACGCAGTTGTTCTCCACGCTGAATTTCCTGATGCTGTTTCTGGTCCCGATGCTGACGATGCGCCTGATCTCGGAAGAAAAACGCGGGGGGACGTTCGAGTTGCTGGTTTCAACCCCGTTGGGAAACTGGAGCATCCTGCTGGGGAAATACCTGGCGGCCCTGGCGATGGGAACGCTTCTGCTGGCGGTGTGCGGGGTGTATCCGTTGCTCTGCCGGACGTTCTGCCGACCGGAGACGCCGGTGGTGTTTTCCTGTTTCCTGGGGCTGTTCCTGATCATTCTGGCTTACACGGCGTTCGGCCTGTTCGCGTCGTCGTTGACCGAAAGCCAGATCGCCAGCGCGGTGCTGTCGTTTGCGGGGTTGCTCCTGTTTCAGATGGTCGGGTGGTTCTTCAAGACGGGCCTGTTGGGCGCGGTGGCGACGCAGTTGTCCATTTACCAGCATTCGGACTGTTTCACGCGCGGAGTGGTGGCGTCGAATGACGTGCTTTTCTTTCTGCTTTTCACGATCTTTTTCCTGTTCCTGACGGCGCAGTCGCTCGACTCGCGCCGCTGGCGGGCCTAACGGGGGAGTCCGGCGAACCATGGTATCCCTTTTCGGAAAACTGCTCAAACTGCTGCCGGTGGCCGGCGCCCTGCTTCTGTTGACCGCCGTCGGACGATCGCTGCACCAGGGGGTGATGGACCAGGTCTCCCTTACGCTCATTGTGCTGGGATTTGTCTTGTTCCTGGCCATGTTCCTCAAGGTCGAAAGCGCCAGCCTGCGCTACTACCTCAATCTGTCCGTGGTCACGGCGTTGACGCTCGGGAACCTGAGCCTGATCTACCTGATCGCACAGAACCATCCCGGGCGGTGGGACCTGACGTCCAACAACCGGCTGAGCCTCTCGCAACAGACCCGGGATCTGCTGGGCCACCTGCGTTACCCGATCAAACTGCGTGTCACTTCGGTCAAGAACGAGCCCATTTCGAGTTACCTCAACCTTTTCGCTCAGGCGAACGACCGCGTGACCTTCGAGATCGTCAATCCGTACAAGGATCTGTCCCTGTTCAGCGAACCGGGTGAGGAAGCGCGCCTCAACACCATCGAAGTCTCCGCCACGATAGACGGCCAGGAAATCAAGAACCCCGACAAGGTGGCGTTCAAGGGCGAAGGCGACCTGAGTTCCCTCAGTATTCTCGAAGAGCCGATTGTCAACGCCATCATGGCGGTGACGCGCGACAAGGCGACCCGGCTGTACGTCGTGGACGGACGGGGAAGCAAGACCCCCCAGCGGTTAACCGGTGACAATGCCGAGAAACGGTCTTTCTCGACGTTTTCGGAAGAACTCGTGAAACGCTCGATTGACGTACGGCTCCTGATGCTTCAGGTGGACAAGATGGTGCCGGACGATTGTGACGTCCTGGTCATTGCCGGGCCGACCGAAGACTTGGCGATCTCGGAGGTCGAGGCGGTGGCCGAGTATCTGAACCGGGGCGGCAGCCTGCTGGTGCTGCTCGACCCGACGGAAAACCTCATGGATTCGCGCCAGCGTCTGCGGTTCCTGCTGGCGACCTACGGTTTGAATGTCTCGCCCGACCTGCTGTGCGACGCGGCCAGCCACAAGGAAGGATTTACGGGCCTGGCGCCGGTCATCCGCGAGTTCAGCCCGTATCACCCGATCACGGAAAACCTCCAGGGCGCCGTGGGACAGCTGCCGCTCGAGAAGGTCTGTACCGCCACCCAGGCCGAACAGACCCCGCCGGGGCTGAAGTTCTGGCCGCTGCTCCAGAGTACGGAAAAAAGCTGGATCGTCAGTCTGCGCGATTTTCAGTATGACCGCAACAAGAGCCTGGCGCCGCCGCCCGAGAAGGAAATGAGCAAACGGGTGGTGGCGATGGCCGTGGGACCGGAGAAGAAACAGGAGTCGGAACTGACCGGCCAGAGCGGGCCCCGCCTGCCGCGAATCGTCTTTTTCGGCGACTCGGACTTCCTGACCAACGCGCAGCTGGCGATCCCGCAAATGACCCTGGGGTACCGGGCGGTGACCTGGCTGACCCAGCAGGAAGACCTCTTCAACCTCAAGCCTCCAACCCTGGAGAGCCAGCCGATCTCGCTCGAACGCAAGCAACACACCCTCCTGTCCATGTTCTCGGTGGTCATTCTGCCCTTCTCGATCTTCTTTGGCGGTCTGGCCTACACCACCCTGCGGAGACGCAAACGATGAAAACCCGAACGATTGCCTTTCTGGTTCTTTCACTGGTCGTGTTGAGCGCGATCTATTACTTCGACTATCGCGCCAAGGTGGACCGCGAGGAACGACAACTGGCGCGCGAGCGCCTGATCGAGACCGCGCTCGACGGGGCCGATACGGTGACGGTGAAAAACGCCAAGGGGGCCTATACCCTCGAAAAACGTCCGGACCCGGCCAAACCCGGCAGCAGTGTCTGGTGGATTGTCCAGCCCATCCAGGAAAAAGCCGATCAGACACTAGTCGTCAACCGGATTCTGAAAGAACTCGACGGCGCCAAACGCTTCAACCGGCTGGACGCCTCGGATGAGGAAATCGCGGCCTATGGGCTGGCGAAACCCGAAACCAGCCTCCAGATCCAGGCCCAGGGAAAAACCCTCGCCAGCCTGATTCTGGGTAAGCCGACTGCCCTGAAGAATGAATCCTACATCGCCGACGCCACGAACCCCAATACCGTCTGGATCACCAGTTCCGCCGTGCGCAGCGTTTTCGAGCGGTCCCTGTCGCAGGTGCGCGACAAGACGGTGCTGCCCTTCCCGCTCAAGCGCCTGACGCAGATCACCCTGCACTCCTCCGCGGCCGAAGTGGCGCCCGTCACCATCGCCAAACGGCCCGATGGCGCGTGGTTCCTCTACGATGGTGAGAAAGTTCCCGCGCCCGACGCCCCCCCCACGACGGGCACCTGCCGGGTGGATACGCGAATCCTCAGCACCGTCTTCGACCTGTTCCTGGCAATGCCGGTGAACGACGAGGTCACCACGGCTCAGTTGACCGCCATGCCGCTGACCAAAGACACCCCCCGGTTCGATCTGACCTTCGCGTACCTCGAACCGGCTTCGAACGGGCAGACCACCCGCACGGCCCAGGCGCAGTTGCAGTTCTACCCCGCGCCCGTCAGCGCCACCGCGGCGGGAGACTACTGCGCGTTTGAACCTCAGCGCGGCCTGCTGTTCAAGTCCGGCGAGAAATTCCAGACCATTATGAAACAACGGTTCAGGGTCTTGCGGGACGTCCGACTGGTCGGGATGACCGCGGACTCGGTCTGTTGGCTCCAGATCGAGTCGCGCAAACGGGGCATGGACCGGGTGGCCGCTTTCGAACGCGAACCGGGAGGCGCCTGGCACTGTACCAGCGATCCGTCTCTGAAGGTCCATCAGGGCAAGGTCCTGGAGTACCTGACGCTCTGCCTGGAAGGCGTCCGGGTGGTGACGGAGAAACCGGAGCCGGAACCGGCCGACCTGGTCGCGGCGGGGCTCGAGAGTCCCGACATCCGCATCACCCTGGCCAACAAGGACCGTTCGATCCGCGACGGGTTCGAGATCGGCCTGACGTATGACCAGGCGAAGAATCTGGCCTATGCCTGGCGGATTTTCGGGACGGGGAAACGGTCCACGGATGCGCCGATTGTCGCAATCGGCGCGGCGAATGAACTGCGCGAGAAACTGGTCCAGGACGAGCGCTATTTCCTCTTCCGTCCGATCCTCGATTTCGAGACCGAAAAGGTCGGCCGGATCGAAGTGCTCGTGCGGGCGACAGATGGAACGACCGGTTCGTTGTCGCTGACTCGGGCGGAAGGCGGCCCCTCGTCGTGGAAGGGGCATTTGTCCAAACAGACGGATCGCAACGTCCCCAACGACACCGCCCAGTTCCTGCTCAACACCCTGAGCAGCGTCGAGTACCTCCTGCCAGCCGGGATCGAGGCGGAAAAGGCCGCGAAAGAAGCGGGACTCGACAAGCCGGAATTGGAAATTCGCGTCTATGACCGGCAGGGACAGTTGCTGTGCGGTCTGGCGCGCGGTCCCTACACGGAAGAACGCAAGACTCTGCTGATCAAGCGGGCCCAGGGCGACTATGTCCACGTGGCCACGCAGTCGGTCTTCGGGCCGATAGACGTCGCGCTGCGCCGCCTCGAGGCGGGTCTGCAGTAATTGTGACAAAAACAACATCCGGCGGCGATGTTTTCCATGCGATGGAAAAGCCGGACGCCGCGGTCTGCGGACCGTGCGCGTGAAATCTCATCTTTCCCCGGGAGAGGGTGTTTTCGTGAAGGCTTCCACCTCCACTGACGGTGTTCGAGTTCTGGTTTCCAACCGAAAAGCGCGCCACCTGTACCACATCGAGCGGGTCTGGGAGGCGGGAATCGTGCTGTGCGGTCCCGAGGTCAAGTCGCTGCGTCAGGGCGGCGGCAGCATGGGCGACGCCTATGGCGAGGTGATCGAGGGCGAGATCTGGCTCCACAACCTCCATATCCCGCCCTACGACTTCGGCAACCGGGCCAATGTGGATTCCAAGCGCAAGCGCAAACTCCTGTTGCACAAGACGGAGATCCGCAAGATCTACGGCCTGGCGGGCGAGAAGGGCCACACCCTGGTGCCGCTGTCGGTCTATTTCAAGGGCAAGCGCGTCAAGGTCGAACTGGCGCTGGTGCGCGGCAAGAAGGA
>DAOPYU010000236.1:0-7311 GCA_035353095.1 Candidatus Sumerlaeota bacterium
TCCACTCTTCGATTTCGCGAAGCGCCTCGCGTTCGGGGATCAGAGCCTGGTTGGCCAGACGGGTTTCATGCCCCGCTTCGATCATCAGGGTCGCCAGCGAGTACAGGCCGATCGGGACTTTGGAACTGTCTTCGTCGCCGAGGGCCTCGAGTTTCGCGACGGTGTCAAGCAGGGCGATGGGGGGATTGACCAGAAGAATTCGCATAGCTGGAATTATAGTCACACCCGCCAGGTCTTTGGCAAGAGAATCGTACGGTTTCTCCATTTTCCGGGAGGAATGGCGACACGACCGATTCCGAGGAAACTTCCGAAAAAATTCCTGTTGCGGCTGGCCGTTTCCTGAGACACAATTCCCTTGCTCACCGAAAGGAGTCCATTTCCCATGTTTCCCAGCCTGCGTGTCGGTCATGGATACGACGTTCATGTGTTTTCGCAGGGCCGGTCCCTGATCCTCGGGGGGATCGAGATCCCTTACATCAAAGGGCTCCACGGCCACAGCGATGCCGATGTGCTCACGCACGCTGTCTGTGACGCCCTTCTGGGCGCCGCGGGGTTGCGCGACATCGGGTACCACTTTCCGGACACCGATCCGCAATATGAAGGGATTAACAGCCTGGTGCTTCTGCGCCGGGTGGTGGAACTGGCCGAAGAAGCCGGATTTTGCGTTGAAAATGTGGACGTCAGCGTCATTGCCGAGAAACCCAAACTCCAGCCGCATATCGAGAAGATGCGTGAGTGCCTCGGGCCGATTCTGGCCGCGAGCGGCGGTCCCGGCGCCATCAACATCAAGGCGACCACCAACGAGGGGCTGGGGCCCATCGGCCGGGGCGAGGGGATTGTGGCGCACGCCGTGGCCCTGTTGCGGCAGAAAATGCCGGAAGACTGAGAGATAACGACTTGAGTTTGATATGGGGGAAGGCTTAGCCCGGTTGCCCCATCAAAACCAGTTGACAATCCCCGGGCGATCTGACGAAATACAGACTTCGCCCCCCTCCGAGTGAGGGGACGAAAGGGTTCCGTCCGATTTGGACGGGGGGTGCATTTCAGGACAAACAGGAGAAAACAGCCATGTCGCAGCGCATTCGCAGCGCGATCTTGAGCGTTTCGGACAAAACCGGACTGGGCGAGCTGGCCCAGCACCTGAGTCAGATGGGGGTGACGATCTACTCGACCGGCGGCACCTTCCGGGCGCTCCAGGAAGCCGGGGTCAAGGCCATTCCGATTGACGAATTGACCCAGTTTCCGGAAATGATGGATGGCCGTGTCAAAACGCTCCACCCGGCGGTGTTCGCCGGGATTCTGGCCCGCCGTTCCAATCCCAAAGATATGGCCACGCTCCAGTCGCACGGGCTCGAGACGATTGATCTGATCGTCGTGAACCTCTATCCGTTCCAGAAGACCGTGGCGCGGCCGGATGTGTCCGAGTCGGAAATTATCGAGAACATCGACATCGGCGGGCCGTCCATGTTGCGCGCCGCCGCGAAGAATTTCGCGGATGTGGCCGTGGTGGTGGACCCGACCGATTACGGGACCATTGTCGAGGAACTGCTGGCCAACCAGGGCGACCTGACCGCCGAAACGCGGCGGAAACTGGCCCTGAAGGTCTTCCGTCACACGTCGCAGTACGACACCGCCATCGCCGAGTACTTCACCCGGACCACGAAGTAACTCCTCGGTTTTTGTCTGGTTCTGCGAGTGTTTCGCGTCATTCTTTCGAGAGGAAGCGTGTTCCATGCCTATCACCGCCGGCGCCATCACGTGCCGACTCTATGAAGTGGCCAAGCCGCCCAAGGGGAGCTTTCTGGCCGAAATCGGATCGGATCTGAAGCGCCACGCGTTTCATCCGGTGCAGGTGGAGCGTTCGCCCCGCTCGATCGGGTGGGTGAATCCGCGCGACATCCTCGACACCGACCTCAAGGTTGAGAAAGTGGTCTTCGAGGACTTTCTGGTGCTGGGTCTGCGTGTGGACAAAGTGGGGGTCAATGCGCGCCTCCTCAAGGCGTATTTCCACCAGGAACGCCAGAAGCTGCTCGAGCAGCGCAGCAAGAAGGAACTGAACCGCGACGAGCGGATGGCCCTGCTCGAAAAGGTCAAGATCCAACTCATGGCGCGCCAGAGTCCGGCGACCAGCCTGTACGAAATGTCCTGGAACCTGCGCTCGCACCACGTGCTCTTCTCGGCGTCGAGCACAACGCTCAATCAGGAGTTCATGGATCTGTTCAGCGACACGTTCCACACGGGCCTGACGCCCCTGATGCCTTCGATCCGCGCTCACGCCAAGGCGGAAAAGGAGGGCCTGCTCGAAGAGTTCCAGATGACCGAACCGGCCCACTTCAGTCCCCTGGCGCGGGTCCACGAAGCGGGCGGCGGCGGCGACGAATAGCAGAAGATTTCCCGGGACGAATGATCCGGAAAAGCCGAAACCGGCTCATTCCACGTCGTTCACTCAGTCCACTCTAGTCCACAAGACAGGAACCCCCTCATGGCGCTCCTCGACATGATCCAACAGAAAGCCTTCCTCGGCTCCGAATTTCTCACCTGGCTCTGGTACCGCAGCGAGCAGGAAGACGGCTCGATCGAAATCGAGCCGGGTCAGCCGTGCGAGATCTCCTTCGAGAAAGATCTGGTACTGGCCAGCGAAGCGGGACAGGCCGTGGCCAGTTCGCTCAAGGGGGAAAGCCCGTCACTGGCGCCGGAGGCGGTCGCCGCCCTCCTGGCCGGGAAAAAGGTCAAGCGCGCCCGTGTTTCGTTGACCTGCAATCACACGCACTGGCAAGTCGTGCTCAACGGCGAAACGTTCGACTGGAGCGGGTTGAAGATTGACACGCCCCCGAGTCTCCCGTTTGTCGAATCGGTTCCGATCCGCCTCAACGCGGTCGAGGAATTTGCCCGCATTTTCGATCTGTTGTTCTCGAAATTTCTCGACGTGCGGCTCAGTTCCGACACTTGGAACCCCGAAGTCGAGGCCATGCGCGCCTGGATCGAGTCGAAAGCCGCCGGCCCACAGGAAGAATTGGAATAGTCGTCTGCCGAAACGGGGATGGGGGTTGGGAGCACGTCTTTCCGTGAGTTTTTGGTAGAAATCAGAACCTTCTGGTATTCGCTCGAAGGCCCGTTGGATCATGGTTGACCCGCGCAGATTACCCGCCTGTCTCTCTCGGCCCGATTCGGTATTTCTGATATTGGGCATTCCCTTTGGGTTGATCCTGCTTTTCCTGACGCCTCCCTTTCAGATCGCCGACGAACATTCGCATTTCCATCATGCCTATACCCTGAGTCAGGGGCAGGTGTTTCCGCACCCGTCTCCCGAGTCCGGTTTTTCGGCCAGTGGCGGCGCCATGCCGGTCAACGTGGAGCGAGTGGTCTGGACCCTCCCGTTTTGCGGCCTGCCGGGGTATCCCGATCGAAAAGTCCAGCGGGGAGATCTGGCCCGGCTGTTCGAAATTCCTCTGAACGCCTCCGAGATGAAACATGTGGCGTATCCGGTGGCGGTTTACGCCCCGCCCCCTTATCTGGCGCCGGCACTGGGAATTTGGGTGGGGCGCCTGCTCAACCTGCCGCCGATCCTGTTGCTTTATCTGGGGCGACTCTGTTGTTTTGCCGCGTGGGTGGGCATGACGTGGGGCGCTCTGCGCCTGATGCCTGTCGCGCGCTGGGCCCTGTTGCTGCTGGCGCTTTTCCCGCTCACGCTCGCCCAGGGGGCGGGGCTCACGGCCGACAGTTTCGTCCTCGGGCTTTCCTTTCTGTTCACGGCTACGCTTCTCCATTATGCCTGGACGCCGGGACTTGAAGTCCTCCGGGGCCGGACATACTCCGTCCTGCTTCTGCTGGCGGTGACCTTGGCGTTGTCGAAACAGGCCTACCTTCCCCTGTCCCTGCTCGTATTCCTGATCCCCCGGGAACGATTTGGCGCCGGACGCGCGTATTGGGGACGGCTGTTTCTCTTCTTTCTTCTCCCTTTCGGGATCATGCTGGCCTGGAGTGTGGCGGTCGCGCCAGCCATGCGCGAGTGGTTGCCCGATGTGGACCCGTTGCGGCAGGCACAGGTCATGCTGGTTCACCCGATTGATTTCCTGCGGGCAGTGGCCCGGACGCTGAAGGAAGAGCAATCCATGACCAAATTGTTCGGACGGCTGGGATGGGAAGACACCCGGATGCCCGAAACGCTGGTCTGGTTCTATCTGCTGGGAATGGCCGAGAGCGCGTGGTATGACCCGGCGGGTCGGCGCATCCGCCCGGGTCACCGGCTCTTTCTGTTTGGGGTACTGGGAGTGTCGGTGCTGGTGCTGGCGATGCTGCTTTACATGCAATGGAACCCCGTGGGGAATGGCGCCGTGCGGGGGTTGCAGCGCGGGCGGTATTATCTGCCCTTCATGCCTCTGCTGTTCGTGGCCATGGCCGGATGGCGCCCCCGCGCCCGCCGCTGGGTTCCGCTTTTTCTGTTCGTGGCCCTGATCGCGGCCCTGATTCTGATCGCCAGGCGGTATTACGCATTCTGATTTCAGGCAATTGTCCCCACGGGGGGCGGGTCAAGCGCCAACGGCACGAGTCATTGTAGTCTGGGGCATCGCCATAGGAACAGCCCTCATGAAAAAAGGGACACCTATCCTGGGGCGACGCTGCGCTTGCCCCAGGCTACGATCAATCCGCGCCGTTGGCGCTTCAACTGCGGTTTCCAGATTTATCCGAATCGAGAGAGGGGGGCTACCGCCCCATTTCCTCTTTCAACAGTTGCCCCAGAATTTGAATCCCCCGGGTAATGGATTCCTCGTCCAGACATGAAAAATTGAGGCGCAGCGTGTTGGTGTGCTGCCTGCCGATGTAGAACGGATCGCCGGGGACGAACGCCACCTTGCGCGCCAGGGCCTTGTCGAAGAGTTTCAACGCCGACATTCCCTCCGGAAGTTGCGCCCAGAGGAACATGCCCCCTTCCGGTTCTGAAATGGTGATGGAGGGGGGAAAGTTTTCCTGGATGGCCCGGACCATGGCCGTCCGCTGACGCCCGTAGGCGTCGCGAATCCGCTGGATGTGGATGTCCAGGTCGTTCTCCTCGAGATACCGGTACAGCAGGCGCTGGCCGAAGTAGTTGGTGTGGAGGTCGGTCGCCTGTTTCGCGATGACCAGTTTTTCCATGAGGGGACCGGCGGCCACGATCCAGCCGATCCGGAACGACGGCGCGAAAATCTTCGAGAACGAACCCAGCAAAATCGTGTTCTCGGGCGCCAGTTCATAGAACGACGGCTTGCGCTCGCCCAGGAACCGCAGTTCCCCATACGGGTCGTCTTCCACAAACAGGGTCGAGGACCCCTTCAGGATTTCCGCGGCGGCAACGCGTTTTGCCGTGGAGTAGGTGATACCCGAAGGGTTCTGAAAGTTGGGCACGGCGTAGAACAGTTTGACCTGTTGGCGCCGGACGGTGTCCTCGAACGCGGACAGGTTGATCCCGTCCCACTCCAGCGGGGCCGTGTGAAAATGGGGGCGGTAAAGGGAGAAGGCCTGGATCGCGCCCAGATAGCCCGGTTCCTCGATTCCCACGTGCTCGTGGTCGTTGAGCAGGACCTTGCCGAGAAGGTCCAGGCCCTGCTGCGACCCGGAGGTGATCAGGATCTGCTCGGGGGCGATGGTCACCCCGGCGTTCTTTTTATAGCGGTCCGCAATCCACTGGCGAAGTTTCGGGTAGCCCTCGGTGGTGCTGTATTGGAGAACGTCGCCCGCATCATGCTCCAGAATGAAAAGAACGGCTTTTCGGATTTCCTCGACCGGAAACAGTTTCCGGTTCGGCAACCCGCCGGCAAACGAGATGATGCTCTCGTCCGCGGTCGCCTTGAGAATCTCCCGGATAAAAGAACGGGGAACATCGGTGATACGGTCAGAAAAAATCGGGTCCATCTGAGTGCCTCCTGATGAATACTATAGGAGGCTGTTTTGAAACTGTCAAAAATTTTATTCCTCTCGAAGACGAGGCGTATTTTCGAGTCGGGTCAGGACGGTTTTCTCCGGTCCCTCACTCCGTCAGCAACGGCCCGGCGACCCATTCGAAGCGCAGGGGTTCGGAGGTCTGGCCGGCGAATTTGAGGACCAGGGTATGTTCTCCCGATTCGAGCGCGAGGGCGCCCCGTCCGCGCCGGGAGGAATCGGTATCTCTCCCCGACTGCGAAGTGGCGGGGAGAAAGTTGCTCAGGGTCAGGGTGTGACGCCACGATTGGCCGGGCGCCAGCCGGTCGGGACCGGCGTTTGCCGGCACCTGAAGCGGCGCCAGTTCGCGTCCGTCGAACACCAGCCGTTCGTCTTTCAGCGCCTGATTCACCCCAAGATCTTCCGATCCCGTGTGCGTGTAATCCACCCGGAAGAGCGGTCCGTCCTGCGAGACGAAAAAGAGGGGATGAACCGTCAGCCGGGGCTGGGAGGAGGGTTCGTCCGGGGGGGGGATACTCGGGGTCCGGGACTCGCTTTTGTCCGGGGTCGGAGCGGGTTGGAGGGGCGAAGGCGCGAGGGTTTCCCCCGCATCCGGGGAGGTGGAGTGGGACCGGGTCCCCGGTGTCTGGACCGTCCGCCGGGTCACAGGACCGGATTGTGTGCGGGCGCCGGGTTCGGAGACCGGCTGGGGGAAGCGCGACGGCGGCAGGGACAGGGTGGACGATTTGGGCGCCAGCCCGACTTTCGGGACGCTGCCCTTCCCCGCCGTTGCGCTGTAGAGACGCGGCGATATCGGTGAGATCACGCCCGGCGCGGCATTTCGGGGGGAACGGCTGGGGGACTTTGTGTTGCCTGTATTCAGGAACTGGATCTGTTTCAGGATATTGTTGACCCGCTGGGCCAGGAAACTCTGTTCGGCGGGTGTGCGCGGAACAGTCGGCCTGGGGGTGGGACGCGGAAGCGGTCTGGATTCAACGAGATTGCCCGTGGTTGCTCCCGGCGAGGAGGAAAGGGGTTCCTTTGCGGCGGGTTCCGATTCGTCGTCGAAAAGAGCCGCAATAGACCGAACCGGTTTATGGGTTCCTTCCCCGGGGAGAGAAACCTTGCCGGATTCTTTCCCGGAAGAGGCCGCATCCGTCTCCGGCGCGCCGATCGGGGTTTGTTCGCCGGAAAACCCCAGGGCCTGGGGATCGTGGGGCGCCTCGCCTTCGGCGCCCGAGGTGATGGGTTCCGTCGCGCCGACAAAACCGGGGGTTTCGCCGGGCCGGGTGGGTTTGGCCCCGTCCGATTCCGGCGAAGCGGTTGCGCCGGAGTCTCCCGCGCCCGCTTTCGCGCCCTCGGCGCTTTCTACGCCCGACGTGACGGGCTGGGTGGCTCCGACAAATTCCGGGGTGG
>DAOPYU010000237.1:0-7309 GCA_035353095.1 Candidatus Sumerlaeota bacterium
CGACATGTTGGTGACGTC
This sequence comes from Candidatus Sumerlaeota bacterium, assembly GCA_035353095.1. Classification (GTDB taxonomy): domain Bacteria; phylum Sumerlaeota; class Sumerlaeia; order UBA8349; family UBA8349; genus DAOPYU01. The sequence goes on from DAOPYU010000237.1 coordinate 19, forward strand.
GGCTCCCAGCCTTTTGGCCGCCAGTTCGAAACTGGTGCGGGTGCGGGTACTGTTCTCGAAGAAAAGGTTCACCACCGTCCGGCCCCGCAGGGTGGGCACCTTCTTCACCGAACGGGTGAAAATGTCCTTGAACCCCCGGGTGGTCTCAAGGATGAGCCGGATCTCCTCGGCGGAGAGTTCCTCGAGCCCGAGCAGATGCTTGCGCTGGAACGGTCTTTCGGATGCGGTTTCGCTTTTGGGCGTGTTGGTCATCGGACTGAATTCCCCCCTCCTATCATAAGACGGCGCGCACGGGGGCGCGCAGACGACAGATTCCGTTTTCCTCCGATTGTGGGTGGATTGCCGGCCCCCCCGGCAACCCACAGGACAAAAAAAACACCGCTGCCAGAGCGGTGTACAATACCTCTATTGGGGGAGCCCGCTGCCAGGCTTCAGCACCCAGACCCCTATGGACTCCCCCTCCGGGCCAAAGCGCACGTCAATACGTTCGCCCCGGGCCGTCTGGACGGCCAGGCCCGTGATGTCGGGGCAGATCGGCAATTCGCGCAACCCGCGATCCACCAGCACGGCCAGCCGCACGGAACGCGGGCGGCCATAGTCCATGATCTCATCGAGCGCGCACCGCACGGTCCGCCCCGTGTAGAGCACATCGTCCACCAGCACGACGACCCGGTCTTCCATATCGAAATCCAGGTGGGTCGAACGCACGATGGGCTGCGCGGCCAGTTGCGCCAGGTCGTCGCGGTACAGGGTTATATCGAGAATCCCCAAGGGCACCTGCCAGCCATGCTGACTTTCCAGGAGCGCTCGCACCCGCTGGGCCAGAGTCACCCCGTGGGTCCGAATCCCGATCAGGACCAGGCTTTCGGGGGAATCCACCAGAGCCACGATCGCCTCGGTCATTTTCCGGATCGTGTCGTCCATTCCAGTGGCTGTCAGAAGTTCGGTGACGTATTCCATGGCTTTCCCCGCCCGCCGTGATATTGGGGAGTATCTTACGACGCGCCGGGAGTCGGTTCAAGTCTTCTGTTGGGTTTTTTTGCACCTTTGGAAAACGGGGAAAGACAGGGGCTCCAGATACGCGGAACATTCATCTAAGAGAAGATAGTTGTACCTGCCGGAGATAATCCCCCACTTTTCCGTTGCGAAAGCGGGATTTCCGTGCATAATTATGATTCCTGTAGCCGTCCCTGTCCCTTCGGGGAGCGCCCGATCCGCGGTTTGTGGCGCGGAGGTGGGGGCTTAAGGGACATTCGTGCGCGTCGTGGAGAGAGCCAGCCGTGCCCGCTTCAGACAACATCGCTGTGAGTTTCGTGGCCTCATTGGGCCGGGTGGCCATTCAGACCATCCTCGAAATGGGGCGTATTGCGCTTTTCTTCCTCAATTCCCTCATCAAGACGTTTTCTCCCCCCTACAGTCTCAAACGGCTTCTGGAGCAGATCCATTTCATCGGCATGAAGTCGCTTTTCGTGGTCAGCCTCACCGGCCTCTTCACCGGGATGGTCCTCGGGCTCCACGGCTACTACACCCTCTCGCGCGTCGGGTCGGAGGGACTGCTGGGCGCCGCCGTGGCGTTGACCCTGATCCGGGAACTGGGGCCGGTTCTCGCGGCCCTGATGCTCACCGGCCGGGCCGGATCCTCCATCGCCGCCGAAATCGGCATCATGCGCATTTCCGAACAGATCGACGCGCTCGACACGATGGACATCAACCCGGTGCGGTTCCTGGTAGCGCCGCGCGTGGCCGCCTCGATCATCTGTTTCCCCCTGCTGGCGGCGGTCTTTGACGTCATCGGCATCATCGGGGGGTATCTGACCGGGGTGTGCCTGCTGGGGGTGAATTCGGGAATCTACATCGCCAAGATGGAAGCGTTCGTGGACATGAAGGACGTGCGCGAAGGTTTCATTAAAGCGTTTGTTTTCTCCCTGATTGTCTCGATTGTCTGTTGTTACCAGGGGTACACGACACACAAACGCAAAGGGGGGTTTGGCGCGCGTGGGGTGGGTGAGTCCACCACCACGGCGGTCGTGATGTCCAGCGTGCTGATTCTCGTGGTGGATTACGTGGTGGGGACGTTCCTGTTGTGAATGACATCCGGCCTTCAGAACCTCTCATTCAGTTCCGTTCGGTACGCAAAGCGTTCGGCGACCAGACGGTGCTGGATGGCGTGGACCTGACGATCGAGCAGGGGGTGGTGACGACTATCATCGGCCGCAGCGGGGTGGGCAAGAGCGTTCTGCTCAAACATGTGGTGGGTCTGCTCAGGCCCGACGGGGGAGAAATCCTTTACCGGGGCGACAATCTGCTGACTCTGAGTCGTTCCGTGCGGCGCTCCCTCAAAAGCAAGATCAGTTACATGTTCCAGAACATGGCGCTCTTCGACTCCATGACGGTCTTTGAAAACATCGCGCTGCCGCTCGAGGAAAAGACCCGTCTGTCGAAGGGCGAGATCCGCAAACGGGTCTTCGAGCGCATCGTGCAGTTGGACCTGGGGGACTTTCCCGACAAGTACCCGGCCCAGCTCTCCGGCGGCATGCGCAAACGCGTGGCCCTGGCCCGCGCACTCATCACCGGACCGGAAATCATCCTGTTCGACGAACCGACCACCGGCCTCGACCCGATCCGCAAGAACGCGGTCTTCAACATGATTGCCCGCTACCAGCGCGAGTTCGGATTCACGGCCGTGGTCGTCAGCCACGACATCCCGGACGTGTTCCAGATCTCGCAGAAAGTGGCCATGCTCGAGGAAGGCCGCATCATTTTCGACGGGACGCGCGAGGAGGTCCTGTCGAGCCGCAACCCCTTGGTGCGACAATTTATTGAAGGACAAGAGAACCCGGAGACGACGCTGGTGTCGAATATCCCGGAGGAGGATGCGAAATAACCATGAAAAAAACCGCGGTGGAATTCTCCGTCGGCCTGTTCGTGCTCATCGGCCTGATTTGCGTGGGATACCTGACCATCAAACTCGGCAAAAAAGAACTGGTGGGCGACCGTTACTATCGCCTGACGGCGTGTTTCACCTCCATCTCGGGTTTGAAGCCGGGCGCCATGGTCGAAATGGCGGGGGTCCAGATCGGCAAAGTCGAGACGATTCAACTGGACCAGAAAAACTATCAGGCCGTCGTGACCCTCAAAGTCGAAAAAACCGTCCCGATCTTTGGCGACTCCATCGCCTCGGTGAAGACCAGCGGGCTGATCGGCGACAAGTATGTCAGCATCTCCCCGGGCGGGGTAGATGAACGCCTGGCCGATGGCGGAACCATTCCCGAAACGGAATCGGCCATTGACCTCGAAAAGATCCTCAGCCAATATGCGTTTGGCAAAGTTTAATTCTGCAACACGAAGGAACGAAGTAAAATGAAAAAAAACCGTGTTTTCTCAGCGATTCTGATCGCCCTGTTCTTCTCCATGGCCGTGGGCTTCTGGGCCCGGGCGGCCGAACCTCAGGCCAGAATCACCCTCCGTATCCAGGCGCCCGGTACTCCCCGTTTTGAACAGGCTCAGGTGCGGGCCAAGGACGCAGCGCTCTATGTGGTCGTGAAAACCGTCGAACCCCTGCAGGTCCAGGGCCTCTCCGTCATGGACGGCCAGTCGTTTGTCAGCCAGTTGGCGCTCGACACCGCCGAACCGCATCAGGCGAACGAAACCATCCTGCGCGTGACCCCGGCGGTGGCGTTTCAGGTCATGACCACCACGGTGACACCGGACCAGGGGTTCCTCGATGTCAACCTGATGGTCCAGCCGCTGGCGGCCGCTGGCGGCCAGAACGCCCTGACCCCGCCCGCTCTGGCCCCCAAGGGCACGACTCCCCAGGGAGCCGCCACCCCCGCCACTCCGGCCGCCCCGGCCGCTCCCGTCGCGGCTGCGGCAACGGCGCCCGCCGCGGCGCAAACGCCTGCCGCTGCCCCGGCTGACGAAGAAGAAGACAAGAACGCGATTGACGAAAAAGAACTGATCCAGCGTCCGGCCCAGGAACACGCAGCGGCAAAAATGGTCGGCGACACCATCGTCAAGGTTCTGCGCATCCTGAAAAAAGACGACTACCGCGACGAGACCAAACGCCCCCCGCTGCGTGAAAAAATCCGCCTGACCATCCTCAAGAACGTGGACATGAACCGGGTGTGCGACCTGGTCCTGGCCGCGAATCGGAAAAGTTTCCAGGAGGCCGAGTACAAGCAGTTCCAGGAGGCTTTCTCGCGCCTGCTCTTCTCGACCTACATCACCCACATGGAAAAATACTCCGGTGAAAAGGTGATCATTCAGGGCGCGCAGGAAGCGACCGGCTCGGAATTGCGCGTGAAGGTCGTAACCAAGACCGTCTCGCCCTCCGACAACAAGGAAATCCCCATCGAGTACAGCCTGCTCAAGAGCGGCGAGACCTGGAAACTCTACGATGTGCGGATCGAAGGCATGAGCCTCGTGCAGAACTACCGCACCCAGTTTCAGGAAATCCTGAGCAAAGGGACTCCCGCCGAGTTGATCAAACGTGTCGAGGAAAGAAGCATCAACAATGACCCGAAGAAGTAGTGGCTGGGCCTGGGGCCTCCTGCTGGCCCTGATGGCCTCGACGTTCATCGCCTGCTCCCAAAACGACTCCACGGTTCCGGTGAACGGGGCGCAACAGCCGATCACCGGAACCGCCGGTGTATCCAGCGTCTCCCCAAACCAGACACTGGACGACGAACTGGCCGCCGAGTACGGGGAGAAAAAAACCTCCGCTCCCGCCGCCCGGCCCCTCACCCCCGACGAGCAACTGGACCGCGAACTGGCCGCCGAGTATGGCAACCCCCCGCCCAGCCGACAGAAAGTCCAACTCGACCGGGAACTGGAAGACGAATACAAGGACACTGTTCCCACACAAGACCAGAGCATGCTCAAAAACGAATACGACAAACAGTCCGAACAGGCTCAACTCGCCGATCCACTCAAGTACTGGAACGTGGCCTGGTTCCACTTCAACGACAAACTCTACTTCTGGGTCATCAAACCGGTTTCCAAGGGGTATGGCGCAGTCATTCCGAAACCGGGCCGTGAGTGCATCGGCAACTTCCTGACGAACATGCAGTTCCCCTCGCGCTTCTTCAACACCTTCCTCCAGGCCCGCCCCCACCACTCGGCCGTCGAAACAGGTCGCTTTCTGGTCAACATCACCTGGGGTGTTCTCGGTTTCTGGGACCCCGCCACCACCCAGCTGCACTGGCGGCGTTATGACGAGGATTTCGACCAGACTCTGGGAACCTGGAAGATCGGACAGGGATGTTACCTCGTCTGGCCCTTCTTTGGCCCCTCGTCCCCCCGCGGCACCGTCGGACTGGCCGTGGATTCCGCCCTGAACGTCGTGCCGGGCGGCAGTGTCATCGGCGTCATCAACAGCGTCTCGCTCGGGCAGAGTTCCTACGAACAACTGGTCAACATCGCCGTGGACCCCTACGTCGCCGTCCGCGACGCCTACGTCCAGAACCGCCGGGAACTGGTGTCGGAACGGCACTGACGCAAAGTAAACGGGAAGACCCCAGATCCCCCGACGCCCGAAAACCTCGGGCTCCTCGAAAACCTCGGGCGCCCCGGAAAATCTCAGAGAATTTCCCTGAACCTGTCCGTCACAGGTTCGCAGTGTCATTATCAATTATCAATTGTCCATTATCCATTCTCCCCCGGAGTCCCCTCTTCTCATGGGCCATTTCCTGACCCTGTTCATCACCACATATGGCCTGCTGCACGTCTATTTCATCGGGTGCGTGTGGCGGGCCTTCCCCCGCTCGAAACCCGTCCGAGGTGGAATCTGCGCCTGGTGTACCCTTCAAATTATCCTGCCCCTCATTGCGCGCAAGTTCGACATCGTCGTTCTGGAAAGAGTCGCTTTCACCTGGTCCGTCTGGATTTTCTGGTTCTTTGTCCTGGGAATCCTCCTTGACCTCTGGAATCTGTTCCTTCGCCTGGGGTATTTCCTGTGGGGCCGGATAAAAAAGGAAACACTCAACACGCCTCCGTCCCCCTCTCTCCCGCCCGCAAGTCTCTCGCCTCGTGCGGCCCTTTGTGTCTGTGGGATTGTGATTCTCTGCGGGACCGTCTGGGGCCTGATCGAGGCCGGTTCGATCCGGGTGGAAACCGTCACCATCCGGGTCCCCCAGTTTCCCAAAGAGAAGAGTCCGCTCCGTATCGTGCAGATCAGCGACCTGCACCTGGGCGGCTCCACCCCCCGAAGTCGTGTGAAAAAAGTCGTCCGCATGATCCGAGAACTCCAACCCGATCTGCTGGTCAGTACCGGTGACATGGTGGATGGGCAGGTGGAGACGCTCACCCATGAAGCCAGACTCCTCGCTTCGCTCGAGGCGCCGCTGGGCAAACTCGCCGTCACCGGCAACCACGACGCCTATTCGGAAATTGACCACGCGAACTCCTTCCACCGGGAAGCCGGCTTCAAACTCCTTCACGGAGAAGACACGCTCCTGCTCGACGGCGCCCTGCGCGTCGTGGGCGTGGACGATTTGACCCTGATCCAGACACAGCCCCATTTCCGGTTTCCCCACGATGTTCTGCCCCGCAAAAAATCGCCCGGCGAAACGGTCCTCCTCCTCGCGCACCGCCCCACAGTCGAACCGGAAACCTTCGGGCGTTTCGACCTCCAACTCTCCGGCCACACCCACTTCGGCCAGGTCTTCCCCTTCCGCTGGGTCGTCTGGCTCCAGTACCCCTGCCTCGCCGGCCTCTACGAATTCCCCCACGGCAGCCGCCTCTATGTCAACCGGGGCACCGGCACCTGGGGCACCCCCCTGCGCGTCCTCGCCCCCCCGGAAATCACCGTGATTACCCTCGAAAACGACCCGGAAGACTGACTCTCCGCAAGAGACAAAGACCGTGGGTCTTGCCGGCGGCATCTCCCTGATTTCTGGGAAGGAGAGTTGTGATCAACCGGATCTAGGGGGTAAAAGCCCGACGGGCTTATAGCGTTTGCCAAAAGGAATCAACGAATGGATTTTTTTCTGGTTTAGCCTCTTTTCCGTCATTCCCGCGCAAGCGGGAACCCAGGGCCGGGACGATCTGGTTGATCGCGTTTCTCCCCGGTTTTCCTTCTGTTTTTCCCGTTCGCGCGTCCCTGGGTCCCCGCGTTCGCGGGGATGACGAATGGGGGCGAGAGTCGGGGAACTCGTGGACCGCAAGCCCGGAAAGGATCTGACCCCAAATCGAGCGCGGAAATAAAGTCCGGTTCCAGGGCCGTGGGGAATCCATAAGGGCTCTATTCAAAAGAGTGAACAGAAAGAACGACTCCCCTGTTTGCCCACAAATT
>DAOPYU010000238.1:0-7215 GCA_035353095.1 Candidatus Sumerlaeota bacterium
GGGCGAATGTAAAGTGCCTCAACTTGTCGGTAATCTTATAGTTCATTCTTCTAGTAATTTCATCAAATTCGCGGGTTACACCCGGCAAGGGCTATAAACGGTTGGTTGCCTGTAAGAAGGATGATAAGGTATTCAAACTTCCAAGTGGGCATATTCAGGCCTTCCGGCGAATGGTCCGGGAAGTTCTGGTGGCCAGCCTTGCCCCGGTAGATCGGGACGGGGAACCGGAGTACAAAGATACCGGCGGGGTGACAAATGCATCGGCTGTATAGGCTCCGGGGCTATCAGGGGGTTCCATCCTCTGGTGGCCCTTCTGTTTCTTGACCGGATGGAGGGGGAGGTGATAGGTACAAGAAAAGGGAGCGTCTGCGACTCCCGTGTTACCCATGTGTTACCCAGCGATCTTCAATACCAGAAATAAAGAAGCCCAAGAGGCTCACAACCCCTTGAGATTCAGTCTTTTACGTGGAGCTGGTGATGGGACTCGAACCCGCAACCGCCTGATTACAAATCAGGTGCTCTGCCAATTGAGCTACACCAGCCTTAGTCACGAGAGGGCGAGAGGACGGCGCTTTTCCGATTCTGGTACGGGATCGTTTCCAATTTTCCCCCCGTCGCCGAACCCTCCGTTCGACCCGCATAGTCTTTGTGTAGCGTTTCCAAGGGGATTCTGTCAAGTCCATTTCCGTCTGTTCCGGCGAAACACTTTGTTTTTCCTGGAATCCGACACGGTTCATCCATTCCGGCGTTTCAGATGTGCCGTCCGGAATTCTTTGTTTTTCCTTGGATTTGACGCGGCTTATCCAGTAGATTCATGCGTGTTGGGCGGGTTTCGTGAAAGAATCCGAATGTACGTCTTTTCCGGGAAAGGGTCAGGTATGGATACGCGCAATGCTTTCTCTCCCCTGTCCCTTTTTCTAACGCTTATGCTGCTGGCCGGTTCGCTTCCGCAGGCTTACTGGATCACACGTTCCCGCGACGAACTGGTGACCCAGACGGTCATGGACGATGCGTTCTACTATTTTCAGACCTCCCGGAATGTGGCGCAGGGCGCAGGGTCCGTGTCGGCAGGCGGTGTCGAGCACAACGGATACCACCCGTTGTGGATGCTGGTGTGCGCGGGTTTTTTCCGGGGGGCACCCGACGATCTGACGGCGATCCGCCTGATTCTGTTGTTCGGGGTTGTTCTGGAACTACTGGCCGCTCTGGTGGTCTATCGTATCCTGCTGCAGTTGCGGTGTACACGCGCTTCCGCCCTGTTCGGAGCCGCCTGTTTTCATTTGAATCCGTGGATGCAGATCCTGACCGTGTGCGGACTCGAAGCGCCCCTGAATGCGTTTCTGCTGGCGCTTACGACTTTCACCACCCTCCGCGTCACCGACTCGCAGTGTCCCGGGCAGTCCGCCGGGTATCGTTCCTGGCTGTTTCTGGGCGTTCTGATGGGGTTGACCTACCTGGTCCGGACCGATAATGTCTTCTATCTGGGCGCGACGGTGCTTCTCGTGGGCTGGCAGATGTGCCAGCGGCGCGCGCCCTTTCGGGGGTTGGTCACGGCCTGTTTTCTGGCCGGCCTGTTGATCCTGCCCTGGACACTCTGGAACTGGCACACGTTCGGTTCGCTCGTGCAGGGCAGCGCCTCCGCATTGCCCAGTATCCGGAAAATCGCATTTTTCCAAGAGCATCCCGGAGCGAGCGGCTGGACGTTCACCCTGTACCGGTTGAAGCTTCTCGGGGGATGGTTCCCGGCCCTCCTGTATTACTCGGGCCTGGGTTCGCTCTGGTTCGTGTTGTTGGCAGCGGTCTGTGGCGCACTGGTCTTCAGGCGGGGACGCGCGCTGGGAGGACACGTGGCACGCGCTTTTGTGAACTTGATGCCGCTGGCCCTGGCCGTCCTGACGTTGGGGATCGCCCACAAATTTTTCCGACTGGCCACGCGCGAATGGTATTACGTGACCCCGAATCTGTTCCTCGCCCTGTTGAGCGGAGGAGTGGCCCACCTCCTGATCCCCCTGATTTCCGAATTTCAGGGCCGCGGAAACCATTTTGTACATCGTCTGCCACTGGTTGCGGCCTGTCTGGTTTTTCTCCTTCTGGGGTACAAGACCTGGAACAGCGCGCAGGAGCGTCTGGCACGTCCGCGTTCGTTTTTCCTGGAAATTCTGGAGGCCTTTGAAGCCCAGCCAGACCTTCGACCGGGAGAGATGTTCGGAATCACGGATTCGGGGACGGTGGGTTTCTTCTCTTCGCATCCGGCCCTCAACCTGGACGGCGTGGTCAATCCCGAAGCCGCGGACGCCATTCGGAAAGGGGATCTGCTGGCTTATGTCCGAAGCAAGGGGATTCGGTATCTGGTCATCACCCCCCGCATGTTCAACGCCCGATTCTGGGGGGAGGATTTCGCCCGGTATCTGGAACCTTATCCCCCTCTGACCCCACAGGGTTACCACCTGAAGGATGAACCTCTTGCGCCTTGAAACATCTTTGTTCTCCGATCATCCGATCACCGATTTGTATTTTTCTCTTCCATTCAGGGCTGTTCTGTGCAACATGGGGAAGGAAGCGGCATTGATTCAAAACTTAATCGGACGATCCCATGACAACGCAACTTGAGAATCTCGCCAAGCATTTCTCGATCGGTATGACCATCTTCGTGGAACGCAGAATGGGGGGCCAGAACATCAAGAGTTCCACCCGGGTCATCGGGGCGCACGATCCTTGTTTTCTGCTGGTCGAGGTGCCTCTTTATCAGGGGAATCCGCTTTTTTCCCAGAACGGGGACATCTGCATCGTCCGTTTCCTGCATCACGGGACATTGCGGGGATTCAAGGCCGAAATCGAACGCGTGCTCGTCGAGCCTTTTCCGATGCTGATCCTGCGCTGTCCCAAGCATATTGAAGAAAAGGCCCTGAGAAAGTACGAGCGGCTGGAATGTAACCTGACGGGCATTCTGTCGCTCGACCTGGAAACCATGCGCGCCCCATTCAGGGGACAGGAGGAAATGCCCACTCCTCCAGAAACACCCGCAGAACCCGAATATCCCCTTCATCCTGAAATGCGGGTCACCCTCCTCGACCTGGCGGTGGGCGGATGCCAGGTCGCGTTTCCCCTTCTGGATATTGGCGAGTTGAGCGAGACGACGCAGGAAATTCTTCGGCGTATCCCGGAAAATGAACGCGCTCTCTATTGCTCCGGATTCCTTCGCGAGACCCTGCAGAAAGGGTTTTCCTGTCAACTGAGTTTTGAAATTCCGCAACCGGTCGGCAGGAAATTCCTCGATATCTTCTGTTCCGTCCAGTGGAACCGGCAGGTCACCACCCATTATCTGGTGGGACTGGGGTTTCAGGAACCCTCCGTGGAATTGATCGAATCCATCCGTGAAATCATAGACTACCACCATCAGTTCTTCACCCCCAGCGTCCAGTACCCTCAGGAAGTCTGAAACCTCGTTTTTTTCGTTCCATTTCCTCCAGTCCGCGCACAACCGGCGTCCGTTTTGTCCGGCTCTTCTTGACAAACCTGCCAACATGCGGGAAGGTACCGGGAATGAAAAACGTCGAGTCATTGAAAGGGAAAAACATGTCAAACGCGCGATTCATCCGCCCGGCGATTCTGCATCTCTCCTTCCTCCTGCTTCTTGCATCCCTGGCCCGAGCGGAAGACACCCTCGTCATCGCCGACTTCGAGCAGGCGGATTACGGCACCTGGAAAGCGACCGGCAGGGCATTCGGGACGGGTCCCGCCCACGACGCTTTGCCCGGCCAGATGCCCATGAGTGGGTTCCTCGGAAAAGGCTTCGTAAGTTCCTATCACGACGGAGACGCCTCAACCGGGACCCTGACGTCTCCTCCGTTCACGCTCCAGAAGCCCTATCTCCGTTTCCTGATCGGAGGCGGCCAGTACCCGGGTGAGACCTGTCTCAACCTCCTGCTCGAGAACAAACCCGTCCGAACCGCCACCGGTCCCAATGCGCAACCGGGTGGAAGCGAACGCCTCGACTGGAACACGTGGGACGTGGCCGATCTCAAAGGGCAGACCGCGCAGATCCAGATTGTGGATCGGAACAAGGGCGGCTGGGGCCACATCAATGTGGACCAGATCGAACAAAGCGACACCCCGCAGGGACTCCTCCTGATCGAGAAAGAAATCGAAATCACCCACCCATTCATTTCCCTGAACATACCGGCTCAGAACACCGAACAGATTCAGGTCTCCCTGACCGCCGAGAACCAGACGCTTCTCTCCTTCCAGGGCCGGCCTTCGAGCCTCCCCGGCTGGATCAGCTGGGATGTCTCGGACCATAAAGGCCAGCGCGGGAAACTGCGCTTCCAGAAAAAGGCGGGAGAGAATAAAGGGGACAATCTGGATTTCTTCTCCCAGCAGGATACTCCACAGGGTTACATGGTGGGCAGCACCCGCCCGTATGGCGAAACCTACCGCCCGCAGTTCCACTTCTCCGCCCGCAAGAACTGGCTCAACGACCCCAATGGGCTGGTCTTCTACAAGGGACAGTACCACCTCTTCTTCCAGCACAATCCCGACGGGATCAACTGGGGCAACATGACCTGGGGACATGCGGTCAGTTCCGACCTGCTCCACTGGAAACAGCTCGAAAACGCCCTCAAACCCGACGCGCTGGGAACCATCTTTTCCGGTTCGGCGGTCGTGGACTGGAAAAACACCGGCGGATTCAAGACCGGTTCGGAAGACCCGCTCGTCTGCTTTTACACGTCCGCCGGAAAACCCTTCACGCAGAGCCTCGCCTACAGCAACGACCGGGGACAGACCTGGACCAAGTACGAGAAAAACCCGATTCTGGGACACATCAAGGGCGAGAATCGCGATCCCAAGGTGATCTGGCACGCCCCCTCTCAGAAGTGGGTCATGGCGCTCTATCTCGACGGAAACGAATACGCGCTCTACGGTTCTTCCAACCTCAAGCAGTGGGAATTGCTCTGCAACATCCAACTGCCCGGCGTGAGCGAATGTCCGGACTTCTTCGAAATCGCGATTGACGGCGACCCGGCTCGGAAGACCTGGCTCTTCTGGGGCGCCACCGGCGACTACCTCCTCGGTTCCTTCGACGGCAAGACGTTCAAACCGGAAAACGGTCCCTTCCATTCCAACTGGGGCGGGAATTTCTACGCCGCGCAAACCTGGAGCGACATCCCCGAAACGGACGGACGGCGCCTGCAGATCGCCTGGATGAACAACAGTCAGTACCCCGGCATGCCCTTCAACCAGCAAATGGGCTTCCCGTGTGAAATGACCGTCCGCACAACCACGGAAGGTCCCCGCCTCTTCCTCAACCCCGCCCGAGAAATCGAAAAACTCCACAAGAATGAACACAAGTGGGCCGATCTGACCCTCAAACCGGGTGAAAATCCTCTGTCGAACCTGAAGGGGGACCTGTTCGACATCCGTCTGACTCTCGAACCCGCCCAGGCGGCCACAATCCGGCTGGTCCTGCGGGGAGAAGAAATCCGTTACGATCCCGCAAAAGAAGAAATCGCCTGTCTGGGAAAAACCGCTCCCCTGAAACTCCAGGAGGGACGCGTTCAGATCAGGCTTCTTCTGGACCGGACCAGTATCGAACTCTTCGGGAACGACGGCCAGATCGCCATGACCTCCTGGTGCCTGCCCGACCTGACCAACCACCTTCTGGAACTTCGGGCGGAGGGGGGCGAGGCGCGTATCCGTTCACTGGAAGTATTCGAACTCGATTCCGTCTGGGGAAATCCGTCCCTCTGATTCACGGACTTTTTTACCGCGAGTATCTTAGCTGGCGGATTTCTTCTGGAACAAAATACGCGGGTCTGTTAACCTTCTCAAGACGCCTCGGTGCTCCGTCACCGAAGTGTGGAGAGTCGTCAAAAACAAATGATTTCCCGACAGGAAAGTGGCCGGATGACAGACAACAAGAAATACTTCGTCGGTATCGACCTCGGAACCGGTTCTGGCGCCAAGGTGGGATTGTTCAAAGACCACGATACCCAGATTGCGGAAACTCTGCTTCCCCGCAGTCGTTACGGCCAGACCCCCGAGTCCGTGACCGAAGCGCTCACGCAGAGTGTCTATCACCTGTTGAAAAAGTACAACAAGACCTTCACCGACCTGCACGCCGTGGGTATCGCCACGCCGGGTCTGCTGGCCAGCGATTTTTCTTATGTTCTGGCCTCCAATCTGCCGTTCCTCAATGGCTTCAACCTGGCTGAGGCCATCGAGGCCAGTATTGGAGCGCCCGTCAGCATCGAGAACGACGCCAACGCCGGCGCCCTGGCCGAGTGGAGCGTGGCCCGGACGGAAATCCTCTACTGGGTTTTCGGCGGCGGCTGGGGCGGCGCGTGGGTCAGTGCCGAAGGGGAAATCCGCTTCCCCTCGGTGGATTGGGACGGCGACGATGCCTCGCTGCACTACACCAGCGAACCGGGCTACGCCACGCCTCTGAGCAAGGAGGTCACGCGCTCCTTCCTCTCCGACGCCGGCGGCGATCCGGACCATTTCTTCAACATCCTGCGGCGCGACATGGCCGCGGACGGCCCGCTCCTGGGACCATCGGGCAGTACGGAAAACCTCCGCGCGGAAATGGCCCTCTCGGGTCCGGGCCGGCACCGCATGTTCCGCGCCCTGACCCACAACGACCACACCTACCAGATGCACCTGACCCCGCAGGAGCGCGAGCTGATCTACGACCCCGAGAAAGCCGGACCGATCATCGCGCGCCTGACGGCCGTGCGCGCCCACTCGGCCCTGCAGGTGGACCGCCTGTTCGGACGCCTCCTGGCCGAGGCCGCCGAGACGGTCATCAACAAGGCGCTCGAGGACGGCTGCCGACCCGGTGTCCCCATTTTTCTGGGAGGCAAGCCCAGCTACGCCCTCCCCCACTTCGGCCCCACCTGTCAACGCATCTTCGGGCACAAGGGAATCCAGAGCTACCTGCGCCCCTCCATCATTGACGACCGCGGCCTGAACGCCAACCTGGTCGGCGCAATCGTCCTGGCGGAAAAATACGTGAATCACTTGTAGAACAAGAGGGAACCGCATCCCTTCCAGAAACGAGAATCCCCCACGACCCGAGTATCCCGGGTCGTGGGGGATTCTTACTGAGAAACCGCTTCCGTTCCCCTCATGCAGAAAACAAACTTCAATCGCAGTCCGTCTTCAGGCTCAACGCCGCCGTCGGACAGACCGCTGCACATTCTCGAGCACACAGGGACA
>DAOPYU010000239.1:0-7212 GCA_035353095.1 Candidatus Sumerlaeota bacterium
CCCTCGTGCGATTACCACATCGAGGACGTCCATCAGGCGGGCGGTATTCATGCGATCCTGGGCGAAATCCTGCGCGGGCGTCCGGGCCTGTTGAAGACCGACGTGCCGACCGTGCTGGGCAAGACGCTCGGCGAGCAGATTGCCGAGTGGGACATCCGCTCGGACAAAGTCATACCCGAGGCGCTCGCGATGGCCGCGGTCGAACCGTCGGGCAAACGCCTGACCCCGGCGATGAGCCACGAGAAAAAGTATGCGAGCATCCGCGACATTCCGAACCTGGGGTTCGACCCGTACGACTGTATCCGCCCGTGTGACAAGGCGTACAGCCAGGAGGGCGGTCTGACGGTGCTGCGCGGCAACCTGGCGCCCGAGGGCGCGGTGGTCAAGACAGCCGGGGTGAAGCCGGAAATGCTGGTCCACAGCGGTCCGGCGGTGATCTTCGAGAGTCAGGAAGACGCCTGCGAGGGGTTGCTGGGCGGCAAGGTCAAGGCGGGCGACGTGGTGGTGATCCGCAACGAAGGCCCCCGCGGCGGCCCGGGGATGCAGGAAATGCTCTCGCCGACCGGTTACCTCAAGGGGTTGGGGCTTGATGACAAATGCGCCCTGATCACCGACGGACGGTTTTCGGGTGGCACGGCGGGCGCCTGTATCGGCCACATCTCGCCCGAAGCGGCGATGGGCGGCCCGATCGGCCTGCTGCGCAACGGCGACCTCATCGAGATCGACATGCCGAACCAGAAACTGGCCGTGCGCCTGAGCGATGCCGAACTGGCCGAGCGCGCCAGGACGTATAAAGCGCCCGAGCCGCGCATCAAAACCGGTTACCTGGCCAAGTACGCCCGCATGGCGACCAGCGCCAACACCGGCGGCGTGCTGAAGTGGGATTGAGAACAAACCCGCGTTCCGTTCCACAAACGCAATAATCGCGTAAAACAGTTTCGCCGGTCATCCTCTTCAGGGGGTGACCGGCGAAATCGTTTGGACAGACTCGAAAAATCGGAGCCGGGACGGATTCAGACCCGTCCCGGCTTTCGCCTTATTGAACCGGCGGGGTCAGAAACACTTCGAAGTCCAGACCCTTTTCCGGCGAGAAGAGCGGCATCTTGACGCAGTACGCCTGGCCCCGGAACGCCCCGACGCCACGCTTCGTCCCAAACTTGTCGATCTTGCCCTGACAATCGGGTTGCCCCGCGTCATCCGTCCCGGCGATGAACCGGCCCGAGACCCCCAGATCGCCCCAGATCATCCCCAGATCCGGCGCCACCACCCGCAGGAGGTTGAAGTCGTCCAGATGACCGATCGCACCGCCCACCCACGTCCCGCTGGCGCGCGTGGCCCGAGCCTCGATCTTCCGAATCGTGACCCCGCTGACAATCTCCGACACCCGGACATTGCCCTGCAACACGACCGGTTGCGATTTCGAGGCCGGAATCCGGTACTGCGCGCTGAGCGCCCGCACCTGCTGAACATCCGCCGTTATCCGGTCGCAAACAACGGGACCACCCGTCACCTGAACCAGTCCGATCTCGGGCGCTTCGAGCGCGGAGTTCGACGCGATCGGTTCGGACGAAACCACCCCGTAGGCATCTTCCACCACCTGCGCCACCGACCCGATCCCGCCCAGGCTGATCCGCCGCTCGCGGCCCGTGGCCATCTTGACCTGATACAGTTTGGTCGAAGACTTCACGAAACGGAACGACTGCGCCGACTTCAGATCCGCCAGGATGGAACCGGCAAGCAGAACGCTGGCCGGACTCCCCGGCTGCGTCGAATAGATCGAGGTGGAGGCGAACTCGGCCGCCGTTCCTGCCGAAGCGGGACTGGAGTTGCGATACGCCGTGATGCGGACCGCCCCGAGCGAACCGGCGGACACCAGCGCGACATTGGCGCCCTTGCCCGTCAGACTCCTGAGCGTGCCGGAAGTTTCCAGCCGCTCGATCTCGACCATCGAGTAGAGGCTCCGCATGTCCCCTTCGATCCGGAGGATCGGCAGGGCGGGCAGCGTGCGGTACGCGATGCGGCCCGGCCGGTCCACCGCCTTGGCCGGTTTTCCTTTGGGCAGACGGATGATCTTGACCCAGCTCGCCGGTGAAGAGGTCTTGAACACCAGGCTGCCGGTGGTGAGCGTGTTTTCCTCGAAGGTACAGCGGCGGTACACGATCTTGTAGTCCGCCGTGGGAACCACTTCCGAACTGGACATCCACCCGGAATCCGGTTCGCTGGGATCGCTCGCCCGACTTCCGGTGACATCGGCGGCGGCGCGCACCCAGTAGTAGTATTCCGTCTCCGGCTCAACCGATCCGTCGTTGAAGGTGGTGGCCGTCTGCCACGACCCGATGATGATCCGGGTGCCGTCAAGCGACGTGGAACGGTAGATCTGGTAGTGGGTCGCTTCCGGCACGGCATTCCACGCGACCGCGATCTTGTAATTGAAGTCGCCATCCGACGCCGTAACGCTGGTCGGAGCGTCCAGAGGCAGTTGGACCGGCGGTTTCGGTTCGTAGAAAATCGCCAGCGGCAACGACAGGGCATTGGGGTTCCCGGCCCAGTCCGCACAGCTCCCGCCCGGCAGGACCGCCAGCAGCGTCGCCGACCGGGTCGTCGTCACCACGAAGTCGAACGTGTAGGAAAGGCCCGTTTCGCTGGCTTCGACCAAATTCTGCGCCACCCCACCCGAGGTGACCAGATCCGAGACTTCAAAACCCTTCACCGGTTCCGAGAAGGTGACCGTCACCGGAATGCGCGTCTCGCTGGTTTTCTCCACGGCGCTCAGAGTGACCTGAGGCGCGAGCGTGTCGAACGTCCAGGTCAACGGGGCCGACGCCGTGTTCGCATTGCCGACGCCGTCCAACACCACACCCGGTTTGATCCGGATCGTAACATCTCCATCCACCTGGGTGTCCACAACGAAACCGTACACCAGCGTGTCGAGTTGGACCAGATTCCGCGCGGTCCCGCCGGTGATCTCGATCCCCGCGAGCGTCAGCGTGGTGACCGGTTCGCTGAAGGTCACCTTGACCAGAGCCCGCGAGACACTGGTGGGATCGTCCATTACAGTACTCAGGAACGCCGTCGGCGCCGTGCCGTCGTAGAGGAAGGTCAGGGTCGTGGTCGAGGCCCGGTTGCCCATCCCCACCGGACTCAACGCCACGTCGGCCGGAACGGTCACGGTCACTTCACCATCCGCCACCGACACAAGTTCCACGGTATAGGTCTTCGCATCGAGCGCCAGGAAGTTCTGGACCGTCGCGTTCCCCAGCGCCAGGTCGCCTGCGGCGAAACCCGTCACGTCCTGATCGAAGGCGATCGTCACCGGAATCGCCCGGCTTCTGGTCGGGCTGACCGCATTCGAGGTCAACAGGACCGTGGGCGCCACGGCTCCCGCCACCTCATACGACCGGACGAACTGTGGCGCGGCCGTGTTGGGGTTGTTGGCCACATCGAACGCCGCCCCTGCCGGGACATCCACCGTCACCTGGCAGAACCGGGTGGCGGTCACCATCAGGTCGAAGGTATAAACCGACGCGCCCTGCGCGGCGGCAAAGTTGGAAACAACCGCGTTCGAAGTCACCAGATCCTCGGCGGTGAAACCGGTAACCGGTTCACTGAAGGTCACCGTCACGGGGAAGACCGTCGCCGACGTCGGATCGTCCACCGGCGAGCTCACCGCGACCGAAGGCGCCACGGCGTCCCGCGTGAAGACCGCCGTCAGCGTCCGGGTGGCGTCCATCGTCACCACCAGCGGATTGGCGTTCTCCTGCCCGGCAGGCACATCGCCCGTCCAGCCGGTGAACGCGGAATCGAGCGCCGGAAGCGGCGTCAGCGTGACCGTGGTCCCCTCGGCGTACACCACCTGTTCGGGAACACGCTGGACGGTTCCAGAACCGGTCCCGGCAGTCGCGATCAGGAGCGGATACTGATTCCCGCCCCCTCCAAGACTGAACGTGGCCGTCAGGGTCCGAGTCGAATCCATGACCATCACAAGCGGATTTTCCATCTCACGACCCGTGGGCACATCGCCCAGCCAACCCGAGAAACTCGACCCGGCGGCAGGGGTCGCCGTCAAGGTCACCGTCGTTCCCGCGTCGTACAGGGTCTGGTCGGGCGTCTTCTGGACGGAACCGGACCCGGTCCCCGCCACCGTGACCGAGAGGGGATACCGAATGACGTAAAGTTCGAAAATCGCCTTCACGGTCTTGTCGGAATCCATCACCAGAGTGAGCGGATTGACCTTCTCCTGACCGGCGGGAACATCCCCCTGCCACCCGGCGAACAGATACCCCTCGTCCGGTTTTGCGGTCAGGGTGACGGAAGTCCCGTGGGTGAAGGTGGTGCCTTCCGAGGAAACCTGAATCGAGCCGTGCAGGGTCGAGGAGGTCGTCAAGGCCCAGACATGGCGTCCATACGTCGCCGAGGCTTCCGTGAATTCATTGGGCCGGATGACCACGCTGCGGGTCGTGGGCGTGTCCCATCCCACGACATCCTTGAACTCGAGCGTGAAGGTTCCGGCCAGCAGCGACACCGAGGCGCCACTGTTGTGCCAGACTCCAACCTTTTCATCGCTCAAACGCCACTGAGCGCCCGCCGCGACGGCCTCCGCCGGAGTCAGTGTCACCTTCAGCAGGCCGCCCGTCTTGATGGCCAGACTGTGCTCCGCACCCGCCGAGATCGCCACACACCCGATGTTGGGTTCCGAAATCACGCATTGTCCCTGCCGGTTGTCTCCCCAGGCCACCAGAGACCCATTGGACTTGAGACCCAACCCGTGTTTGGAACCGGCGGCCAACCCCACAAAGCCCGTATTGGGCGCCGGGACCCGGCACTGCCCCTGATCGTTCTGCCCCCAGGCCACGATGGACCCGTCGGCTTTCAACCCCAGGCTGAACCACATCCCGGCAGCCACCGCCACAAAGTCCGCATTGGGCGCCGGAACCTGGGTCTGACGGGAATCGTTGTTCCCCCAGGCCACAATTGTTCCATCGGCCTTCAGGGCCAGACAGTGCATGTATCCCGCCGAAATCGCCACAAAATCGGCGTTGGGCTCGGGAACCGTCTTCAGGGCCGCGTTGTTGTCGCTTCCCCACACCACGACCGAACCGTCCCGCTTCAAGCCCATGCTGTAACGGAAACCGGCGGAAACGGCGGTGAAACTCGTATTCGGCTCGGGCGCGGTACACTCACCCGAGTAGTTCTCACCCCACCCGACCACCGAACCGTCCGCCTTCAACCCCAGGCTGTGACGGAAACCCGCGGCCACCGCGACAAACCCCGTGTTCGTGGTGGGCAGATCGCACTGGCCCGATTCGTTCTGCCCCCAGGCCGCGACCGAACCGTCGGCCTTCACGGCCAGACTGTGATAAGACCCCGAGGCAACAGACGCATACCCGGAATTGGGCTGCGGCACATCGCGCTGCCCCAGGCTGTTGCTCCCCCAGGCCAGAACCGGACCGGAGACCGGCTCAAAGACCGCCGTCACGGAGGTATCGGCCAGGATGGAGAACTTGAGCGGATTGTCCGACTCCTGCCCGAAGGGCACATCTCCCACCCATCCCAGGAAACTGTACCCCGGATTCGGAAGGGCAAACAGAGTCACCGTCGTCCCACGCAGCTGACGGGCGCCGAAGGGCGAGACCGCCACCCGGCCATCCACCGCCTGCGCGGCCAGATCGTACTCGATCGTCTCGAAACGCGCCGTGAGGGTTTTCGTGGAGTCCATCGTCAGGGTCAGCGGGTTGGTCGTTCCGGTAGCCGATCCGCTCCAGCCGACAAACTGATAGAACGCGTCGGGCGTGGCCGTCAGGATCACGGCCGAGCCATGCTCATAAACCGCCTGATCGGGCGACTTGCTCACCGTCCCCTGTTCAGCGATCACCGAAAGCGGATAGGAGTTAATCGCAAACCCGGCCGTGAGGGTCTGGGTGGAGTCCACGGTCAGAACCAGCGGGTTCCGCGTGGAATTCGTCGTCCCGCTCCAGCCGGTGAAGTGGTAACCCACCGCGGGCGTCGCCATCAGGGTGATCGTCGAACCGTACGGGTACACCGCCAGATCGGGCGACTTCGCCGCGGTTCCATGAGCCGACGCCTGAACATTCACGGCATAGGTATTGATCGTGAAGTGGGCCGTCAGGGTCTTCGTCGAATCCATCGTGATGGAAAGCGGATTGACCGTCGAGGTCGTGTCGCCCGTCCAACCCGAGAAGTGGTACCCGGTCTCGGGCGTCGCCGTCAGAGCCACCACGGTACCGTGGACATAAGCCGCCTGGTCGGGCGATTTCGACACGGAGCCGTTTACCGCCCCGACATTCAATTCATACCCTTGGAGGATAAAGTTGGCCGTGAGCGACTTGGCCGCATCCACCGTCACCACCAGCGGATTCTGCGTCGAGGTCACCGCGCCCGTCCAGCCGGAGAACCGATAACCGGTCGCGGGCTTCGCCGTCAGCGTCACGGTCGTCCCGTGGTTATAAACCGCCAGGTCCGGCGACCGCGTCACGGAACCGTTTGCCGCCGAAATCGTGAGGGCGTAGGTGTTGATCGCGAAATTCGCCGTCACGGTCTTCGTCGAGTCCATCGTCACATCAAGCGGGTTCACCGTACTGGTGACGTCTCCCGTCCAGCCGGAGAAGTGATAACCCGTCTCGGGCGTGGCCGTCAGGGTCACAACCGTCCCGTGGTTGTAGGTTGGCTGATCGGGCGACTTCGACACGGAACCGTGGCCCGCCGAGGTCGCGGTCAGATTGTAGGTGTTGATCGAGAAGTTCGCGGTCAGGGTCTTGGTTGAATCCATCGCCACACTGAGCGGATTCGTCGTACTGGTGACATCCCCCGTCCAGCCCGTGAAGTGATACCCAACGGCGGGCGTGGCCGTCAGCGTCACAAATGTTCCGTGGTCGTAAGCCGTCTGATTCGGCGACTTCGACACGGAACCGTTCGTGGCATTCACGGTCAGACCATAGGTGTTGATCGCGAAATTCGCGGTCAGGGTTTTCGTCGAATCCATTGTCACGTCGAGCGGGTTGGCGGAGCTATTGACGGTCCCCGTCCAGCCGGTGAAATGGTAACCGGGAACAGGCGTAGCGGTCAGGGTTACAACCGTGCCGTGGTTGTAGGTTGGCTGATCGGGTGACTTCGACACAGAACCATTGCCCGCCGAGGTCGCGGTCAGACCGTAGGTATTGATCGCGAAATGAGCCGTCAGAGTTTGGGTCGAAT
>DAOPYU010000240.1:0-7160 GCA_035353095.1 Candidatus Sumerlaeota bacterium
CTTTCATGTCGGCTTTGACGCGCGTGATCTTGGCGCGGGTCTGGGCTTCCAGAAAATTCGGCACGGCGATTGCCGCCAGAATGGCGATAATCGCCACCACGATTAAGAGTTCAATCAGAGTAAAGGCTTTTTGTTTACGGTTATTGGTTCGCGGGGTGGGGTGGATCGTTGCGTTCACTTTTACTCGCCTCCTGAAGATTTCGACTCCGAATTCCGTCCGTCTCACGCTGAGCAGATCGGGGTGACGAAGAAACCATCACGTACAAGATGCATGGAAAATTTCCAGTAAATTTAATTCGCCCCTATGTTTGTTTGTTGCCAATACAAACTAATTATAAACACAGATTGGGGCAGCCTGTCAAGCAGTTTCTCCGGGAAAGCGATTTTGAATCGGAAATCGACTCTTTACTTCGAAAACCGGGGATTTCCCTGTGCCCGAAGGATGAATGGAGTCCATTTTGTTCCCATTTTTTCGGGAACAATTGGGGATGGATGATCGTCCTCAAAGGTGAAATATTCGGGATGTGGATGGTGAGAAAACAGGGACACGGAGATTCTTTCCGTGTCCCTGAGTGGAGAAAAGCGAAATGGAGGGGAGAGGGGTCAGCGCGTGGGCAGTCCGCGCAGGACCTCGAGGGCAATATCCACCTGGCCGAAGGGGGCGCTGACCTGGAACCCCGCCACGCACGAGGCGATCTGTTCACAGATCTCGCGGGCGATGGCGATCCCCTCCTGGCGCCCCTCCTCGCGCGTTTTGCAGGTGGACATGCGCTCGAGTACGCGGTCGGGCACCTCGACGCCGGGCACTTCGTTCTTCATGAACTCGGCGTTCTTGAAACTGGTCAGGGGCCAGACGCCCGCCACCACCGGGATGGTCGTCGAATAGTGCCCCACGCGGTCGAGGAACCGCAGCAGGGCATCCGGGTCGAAGACCGGCTGGGTGATGGCGTACTCGGCGCCGGCGTCGATCTTGCGGAAGTACCGCTCGACCTCGCGGTCGAGGTCCAGGGCGCAGGGGTTGGCGCCCACGCCGATCAGAATGGAGGTGGGTGGGTTGAAGGTGCCGCCGCCCGCGTCGCGTCCGTGGTTGAGGTTGTTGGCCACCTGGGTCAGGCCGATGGCGTCCAAGTCGAAGACGCCGGTGGCGTCGGGGTAGTCGCCCAGTTTGGGGGGGTCGCCTGTGATGATGAGAAAGTTGGCCAGTCCCGCCGCGAACCCGCCCATCAGGTCGGCCTGCATCCCGATCAGGTTGCGGTCGCGGCAGCAGTAGTGCAGGATTGGTTCGATGCCGATCTGGTTCTTGATGGCGAGGGCGGCGATCATGGGCGAGACGCGCGAGCTGGCGCGCGGGCCGTCGGGGATGTTGATGGCGTCGGCCCCCTGGACATGGCAGGTACGGGCTTTCTGGAGCATGACGGCCAGGTCGCACGAGCGGGGGGGGAGAATCTCGACGGTGCAGACTTTCTCGCCCCGCGCCAGTTTTCCGGCGAAGCGCGATTTCTCGGAGATCGGAGTCGCCGGGGCGGTCACTTCGTCGGCCCGGTACGCCTTCACCTCAATGTGGTGTTTGACGCCACTCAACCCCTTGACCGCACGGACAACCATGCGGATGTGTTCGGGGGTCGTGCCGCAGCACCCGCCCACGCCGCGCGCGCCCAGTTCGACGAATCGCTTGGCGTATTCGGTGAAGTATTCCGGATTGGCCAGGTACATGGTGCGCCCGTCAATCTCGCGCGGCAGGCCCGCGTTGGGCATTACCAGGAACGGTTTCTGGGTCAAGGGCAACACATGGGCCAGTGTTTCGCACGCCTGGGTGGGGCCGGTGCCGCAATTGATCCCCAGCCCGTCGAGGTTTTCGTCGGTATTCAGGAGGGCGATGATTTCCTCGGCGGACGAACCGAGGGCCGTCTCGCCCCGTTCGTTCATGGTCATGCATCCGAAGACCGGCACCCCGAACCGGCGCGCCACGCGCGCCGCCAGGCGCAGTTCGTCCGGATTCGAGAACGTCTCGAACACGATGGCGTCCACCCCCGCTTCGGTCAGGGCGCCGATCTGTTCCTCGTAGGCGGCCTCGAGTTCCCGGGTGAGCGTCTCGGTCGGGATCTGTCCCGGCGCCAGGCACGGTCCCACCGAGGCGGCCACCGACACGGACTCTCCGGCTTCGACTCGCGCCAACGCCACGGCGGCGCGGTTGATCGCCACGGTCTTGTCCGCCAGGCCGTAACGGCTCAGTTTGATGCGATTGGCCCCGAAGGTGTTCGTTTCGATCACATCGGCGCCCGCTTCCACGTACTCCTGATGGATCGAGCGGATCAGTTTCGGATTGGTCAGGTTCAGTTCGTCATAACAGGTGTTGATGAACACCCCTTTGCTGTAGAGCATGGTCCCCATCGCGCCGTCAAAAACGAGCGGGGATTTCTGGATTCGTTTCAGGACATTCAGCATTTTTCATCTCCCGTGAGCGGTTCCGCACGCCTGGGCGCATTCGCACTCAAACTCCCTGTTTATCGCAAAAACAAGGGGTTGGGACAAGTTGAATAAGCGCAACCAGCGGTTGAACGGAGAGGGGGAAGGAGGGTGGTCTGGGGGAAAAACTTCGATGTCTGCCCGGGTTGGGGAGAAAAAAAACGGGACCGGCCCTGCGAACCGGTCCCGACAGAGGGAGTTGCCTGGACGTGGAGAATCAGACGTTGTTCTTGTAGGGCCAGCCGTTTCCGCCTCCCTGAATCAGCCAGATATCGCCCCCGCTCTTGGTTCCGTTTGTGGCGTCGTAGGGGACGTCGCCCCACCCCTGATGCAGGTCGGGTCCGGCGCTGGCCAGCCGCCACAACCGCCCGAACAAGGTGGCGTTGTCCGTTCCGGGTGCGTCACTGGACTTGGAATAATAGTCGAAGGTGTCCACATCGGTTGGGCTGGGGAAGGCCGAGTTTTTAAGATCGGGGAAAATATCGCGCGGAATCGAGGCGATGTAGGCAAGCGGGGTACTCAAGACACGAATCCGAGCTGAAAGAGGGTACCAGTTGACCCCCGAGGTCACGATGGGGTACGTGCCGTTGTCCACGTTGTACGAGTCGAGCGCAATCCCCACGCTTCGCATGTCGGATTGGGTGCGGGAAACCTTCGCGCGCGTCTGGGCTTCGAGAAAGTTCGGGACCGCAATGGCCGCCAGAATTGCGATGATGGCCACGACAATCAACAGTTCGATCAACGTGAACCCGTTGGAATACCTCGCGTGTAATTCCGGTCTGAACATGATCAAACTCCTTTTTGTTCCGAAAACAGAGATCCAGGATGGAACTGCTTTGCGCTTTCATTTTTTCTGTGGGCGGTGAAAGATTTCTTCTTTCGGGCCTTGCTGCGAATCTATCGAAATCAATATAGTAAAAAGAGGCGCTTGAAATCCATGAAAAACGTCGGGTTCCTGTCGAATCGGAGCCGATTTCGGAGGACGACCGGTTCTGGCTCAGGGGCCGGGAATGCATCCGGAAAACTGAACCCGGCGGGAGAGGAACCTCCCCTTTTCGATTGACTCACCGGGGAGGGGGCGCTAGGTTGTTACCCAACGTCTCAGGGTTTCCCGGAGAGCGGTCTGGCCGTCAGGGGAATTCAAGGCTGAAGCGCGAGCGAGGTGGTCACCGTGTTGCAGAATCTTTCCATGACTCAGAAGCTGATCTGTGTGGCGCTGGCGGGCGCGGTGGGGACGCTGGCGCGGTTCGGTCTGAGCGGCTGGGTTCAGCGGGTCACCCCCGGAACCTTCCCGATCGGGACGTTCGTGGTCAACATGGTCGGGTGTTTTGCTTTTGGAACGGTCTGGTCGGCTCTGGAGAACCGGCTGGGGATGGCGGCCGAACTGCGGTTGATTGTTCTGACCGGTTTCATGGGGGCGTTCACGACTTTCTCGTCATTTATGTTCGAGACCGGCGCGCTCATCGAGGATGGGCGCTGGCTCTGGGTGGCGGCGAACCTGGTGGGACAGAATGCGCTCGGTCTGGTGTGTCTATTTCTGGGACACGCGCTGGGACGGGTGATCTGAAGGGGAGATGTTTTTATATATTGCCCGTACGGAGGAGGTCCGAATTGCTTTATTTTATTGATGAAAGCGGTCACGATCACAAAGAATCTCCTTACGAGGTTCTTGCCGCCGTAGCGATTGCAGAGCGAGATCTATGGAATCTCATTCTGAGTATTCGATCTGCGGAGTTGGAGTTTTTCGGTGTTCGGTTGGCCGATGTCGGTATAGAACTCAAAGGGAAGAAATTGTTAAAACGGAAAATATTCCGTCTTGCTGGAGAGGGGGAGCCGGTTTCTCCAACAGAAAGACTCGATCTGGTTCGGACGTTGCTGTTACGAAACTTTGCTGCCAAAAAAAAGAAATTGCAAATACCCCCAAAGCAACGGGAATTGATATCTTACGGACAGGCTGTTTTGGCTTTCGTTGGCAGAGTCTTGGCAATTATGGCGCAACATCGAGTTAAAACGTTTGCGGCCCTTGTGGAAACAAGTGCACCGCATCCCGTAAACAATGACTTCTTACGAAGAGACTATGCCTTTTTGTTTGAGCGGTTCTATTACCATCTGCAAACCTTGGATGAGGCTGAGATGGGCCTGATCGTCTTTGATGAATTGGAGAAAGTCCAGAGTCGAATTCTTCTGGAACAAATGGGACATTATTTTCTGGATACAGGAAAAGGAACCTTGCGAAGCGCTCGTATTGTGCCGGAACCGTTCTTTGTTCATAGCGATCTGACGACCGCAGTTCAATTGGCCGATTTGTTGGCCTATACGGCCAATTGGGCGATTCGGCTCAATAGAATGGATCAGCCCAAGCGCGAGGAATTAGTGGAACTGTCAGATATGTTTTTTGACCTGCGATTTGTTGGGAGAAAAGAAAAAGCAGAGAAAAATCAGGAATGGCCGGTATATGGAATGTTTTATCTGGACGACCTGCGACCGAGATCTGAACGACCGATATAAAAAACAAAGGCAATGACAAGCATTTGCCCGCCAAAGCCTCCATCTCAATTAGAACAAATAGGCCGGGATGTTGCAAGATAAAAAGAGAAAAGGAAAACACAACCATGATCAGGCCCGGTGAAGCGGAACTGCTGCGCGTTTACATTGCCGAGTCAGACAAGTACCAGGGGAAACCTCTCTATGAAGTGATCGTGTCGCAGGCGCGCGAGCGCAAGATGGCCGGGGCGACCGTTCTGCGCGGACTCGAGGGGTTCGGCATTCACAGCCACCTGCACTCGGCCCATATTCTGCGCCTGTCCGTTAGTCTGCCCCTGGTGGTCGAGATTGTGGACACGGCCGAAAAGATCGAGGCGTTCCTGCCCAGCCTGTCCGAATGGCTGGGGGAGGGGATGGCCACGGTCGAGCGGGTTCGAGTGGTGGCACACCACCCGCCTCAGGCCGAATCGGCTCCTTCTCCCGTTGTTTCAGAGGACACTCCGTCCACCCCGGCGGCAGCCGGACATTCTTTCAAACCGGTGACACAAAAGGACTCTCCCATGGAAGAAATTCTCGTCGGTCTGGGCGACCGGCAATACCCCATCCGGATCGGTTGCGACTGCGTGGCCGCGCTTGGCGCGCAGGCGCGCGAGGCGCTGCCCCGGTGCGACCGCATCGCGGTCGTCAGCAATCCGGAAATTGCGCGCCTCCACGGCGCCGCCGTGCTCGAGTCGCTTTGCCAGGCGGGTTTCAACGCCGAACTGATCGAAATCCCCGAAGGCGAGGCGCAGAAGACGGTCGAGACGGTCCACCGGATCTGGGACCACCTCATCGAACACGGTTACACGCGCCAGTCGGCCCTGGTGGCGCTGGGGGGCGGGGTCGTGGGGGACATGACGGGCTTCGCGGCGGCGACCTACATGCGCGGCATCGAGTTCATTCAGGTGCCCACAACCCTGCTGGCGATGGTGGATTCGAGCGTGGGGGGCAAGACGGGCGTCAACCTCACGCGCGCCAAAAACAGCGTCGGGGCCTTCTGGCAACCCAAACTGGTTTTCATGGACCTGGCGTTCCTGCGCACCCTCCCGGTCGAGGAGTTCCGGTCCGGTTTCGCCGAAGTGATCAAACACGGCGTGATCCGCGACGCGGACTACTTCGAGTTTCTGGAGAAAAATCGGGAGCGGATCTTCGCGCTCGACGGCGAGGCGCTGGTCCGCGTGGTGGCCGGTTCGTGCCGGGTGAAGGCGGACGTGGTGGCGCACGACGAGCGTGAGGCGGGCCTGCGGGCCATCCTGAACTTCGGCCACACGGTCGGCCACGCCCTCGAGGCGCTGAGCGGGTACGGCCAGGTGCGCCACGGCGAGGCGGTGGCCATCGGCATGGTGGCGGCGGCCCGCATCGCCCGGGCGATGGGCGTGTGTACGGACGAGGCGCTGACTGGGCGTCTGGAGCGGTTGATCGAGACGTCCGGCTTGCCCGCGTGTATCCAGGGTCTGGAACTCCAGGCGGTTCTCGACCGCATGAAGAGCGATAAAAAGGTTCTCGACGGCCACCTGCGGTTTGTGTTACCCGTCAAAATGGGCGAAGTGGTGATACGCAACGATGTCCCCCGGGAGATCCTGTCGCGCGTGATCGAAGAGATGGGGGCGTTGAGACACTAGTTGTCCAGGAGATCCTCCTTGTCCGGCCAATTGTCAGGTTGTCGGATGCCGGGAAGTCTCTTCGTCCGAGACGAGGGGAGGTGGCCCGGAGGTGGCACGGGCGTCCCGCCCGTGACTGGCCGACGTTCTTGTCGGCCGGGCCGGGAATTTCGGGGGTTTTGTTCCGGAGCCTCTTCATGGGCGAGACGCCCATGCCACCTCAAAGCCGCCTTCCGGCCGGTGTGAGAATCCGAATATAGGAAATGCGGGTTCGACAAAATGAGGCGCTCCTGCAATAGTTGTCCGGCTTTCCATCTTGGTCCTTTATTTCTTACCGGAAGTATTGTAGTATTCAGGAAGAATAAAGGGACAGGCCCCGTCCGAAGGGGGTACGGTGGTGAATCGCTGTGGGGACCGAAAGAAAAGACGGGGGAAATGTGTAAGAGAGAATCGGCGCCCTGGAGGAACGCCTGGCCTTTGTTCTTGGGGGCCTGCTTTAAGCAGGCCATTCTTTGGGGGCTGTATCAGTATTCAGATTACTTTAACATTTTTCTTGACAATTATGTAATT
>DAOPYU010000241.1:0-7148 GCA_035353095.1 Candidatus Sumerlaeota bacterium
CACGTCAACGGTAAAACCCTCCAGGAGCCGTACCCCGCCCTGGGCGCGATCGTCGAGGAGATCCGACCCGCCCGGCAGGGCAACGCCCAACCCGCCGGAGTTTACGAGGACGAGAAAAAACTGCGCGTCGTGCAGGCGGAGCCGAACCTGAAACTGTTCCTCAACTGGCACGCCAACGCGGTTGAGAAAGAAGGAACGCGCATCCGGGCCATTCGCGCCCGCCACATCGAGACCGAACGCGAGATGCGTTTCCCCGCCACGTTCTTCGCCGACTGCACGGGCGATGCCACGATCGGTTTTCTGGCCGGGGCCGACTGGCGCATGGGGCGCGAAGGCCAGAGTGAAACCCGGGAAGAACGCGCGGCGGAGAACCCCGACTCGATGGTCATGGGCGCGTCCGTCCAGTGGTACTCGCGCGAGACGGATCAGCCCTCGGCCTTCCCCGCCTGCCCGTGGGCGCTCGCCTTCAACGAGCAGAACCACCAGCCCGTCACGATGGGCGAGTGGGACTGGGAGACCGGTATGCGGCTCGACCAGATCGCCGACTTCGAGCGCATCCGCGACCACGGTCTGCGCGTCGTGTACGGCAATTGGGACTTTCTGAAGAATCAGGCGAAGAACAAGGCTCAGTACGCCCGGCGCGAACTGGACTGGGTGGCCTACGTCGCGGGCAAACGCGAATCGCGCCGCCTGCTCGGCGACGTCATCCTCTGCCAGCAGGACGTGGTGGACGGCAAGCCCTATCCCGACGCGGCCGTCACGACCACGTGGACCATCGACCTGCACTTTCCCGAGCCGCGCAACGCGCAGGACTTCCCCGGCCAGGAGTTCCGCTCCATCGCGAAACACACGCAGATCAAGCCCTACCCGGTCCCGTACCGCTGTCTCTACTCGCGCAACGTCGAGAACCTCTTCATGGCGGGTCGCAACATCAGCGTCACTCACGTGGCGCTCGGCACCGTGCGCGTCATGGGCACCGGCGGTATGATGGGCGAGGTGGTCGGCATGGCCGCTTCGCTGGCGAAGCAACACGCCACCACCCCGCGCGGGGTGTACGAAAACCACCTCACTGAACTCCAGGACCTGATGCGGCGCGGGGTGGGGAAGAAGGGGGAATGAAACGTTTGACCCGAAGACTTCAGGGAACATCTATTTCGAGAACAGAAAGGATGGATGATGAAAAGACGGTATGTTGTGTTAGTGGCGTTGTGTCTGGTGCTGGCTGCGTGTGTGTGCTGGAAGGGAGGAGTTCGCGCCTATGAACTGACCTGCAAGACAGAAGGGTGTGGTTTCAAAGCGAATTTCCGCTTGGACAGAAAAACATCTCCCGATAGGGTCTGCGGATATTGCCCGAAATGCGAAAAGGCGGTCGAGATTGTCCGTCCCGGCCAAACCGGTTCAAGTGATGAGACTTCCTTGAAGGAGGTTGCCTCTTCCTGGGATCCGGCAACGGGAACCCGCCGGTTTCTGTATAAATGCCCGAATGCCTGTGGCGGCGTCTTTGTTGCCATCCAAAACATCAAGCAATTTGTCTATTGCCCGAAATGCAGGAAAGAGAACCTGAATTGAATGAGATGGGAGAAATGAAATGAAGAAACGCTCTGTTGGGTTGGCAGTTCTGGGAAGTCTACTGGTCATTTGCGTTTGTTGGGCAGGAGAATCTCATACTCTGAATTGTAGTACACTCGGATGCGACTTTAAAACGCGTTTCAGTTTTGGAGGAAGTGTCGAAGGAAGTGAATTGAGCGGATTTTGTCCGAAGTGCAATCGAACAGTCCATATTACCTGGAGAAATGGAAATGGGAGACTTGCCCCAGGAAATGGGAAACCCGGTAAAGCCGAAAAGGCGCCTGAAGCCGCCTTTTCGTTTTGGGACCCAGTCACGGGAAGTGATCGTTCTCTGTTCAAATGCCCGAATAATTGCGGAGAATATTTCGTTACGCTTCAAGGAATAAAAGAGTTCTCCTATTGCCCGAAATGCAAGAAAAGAAGTTTGAAGTCCGGCGACGAGGTTATCATGTACGATTGATCGTAATGGGGTACGCTTTCAGTGTCTCTTTTGAAAAGCCTTCCAGAAGAACAAAACGGTGAAACACGCGAAGGGCTGTTTTTTCGCGCCTTTCGCGTGTTTCGCGGTTTCATCTTCGCTTCTTATCGGTCTTCAGGAGTCCCTCTGACTGATTGTTTCCAAGTGCCGGGCGGGTTTGAAACCCGTCCCTACAGGTCTTCAGGAGTCCCTCTGACGGATTGTTTCCAAGCTTCCTATTCGTAAGACAACGGTCCGCCTCGTTTACCCCGCCCTCATCCGCTCAAACATTTGCCGCGGGGGCGGGCGGTGCGGGGTTGGCCGGGTTGGGCTGCGGCGCCGGATTTTCCGGAGCCTTCTGATCCGCCGGAGCGCCCTGCGGCGCTGCGGGAGACTGCGGCCCCTGAGCCGGTTCATTTGCGGCCGGTCGGCCCGCCGGATGATTCATCGGACCTTCGGGACGCGCAAAACGTCCTTCCCCACCTCGCGGACCGAACCCTTCGCCATGACGCGAACCGAATTCGGAACGGGCGTTGGGAGCCGCCGCGTCTTTCCGATCCGGACCAAACCCTTCACCGCCGCGAGGCCCACGACTCTGCTCTTCACGGGCGAAACCGGCTTCCGAACGAGGCGCCAGGCCTTCTCCGCGCTGCGGGCCAAACCCTTCACGCGGGCCCTGACGGTCCTGTCCTTCGCGCCCCAGACCTTCCTCGCCACGCGGACCGCGATCCCGGCCTTCACGTCCCCGTTCTGTTTCCATCTTCGCGCCGAACTCCCGATCTCCACGCGAGCCAAACGCTTCGCCACGAGGACTCATCCCTTCTTTCCCGCGCGGACCAAAGCCCTCACGGGGACCTGCCCACTCGTCACTCCCACCACGGGACGTCAGGCCTTCCGCTCCGCGCGGACCGAAGTCCTCCTGTCCTTTCGGGCCCATCCCTTCTTCATGACCCGGACGATCGAATCCTTCACGCGGACCCCGTCCGCCACGACCTTCGCGATCGAACTCCGGTCCCCCCTGAGGATCTTGTCCCCAAGCCGCGCGCCCGAATCCTTCACCGTGCCGCGAACCAAAGCCCTCTCCGCGTTCGGGACCAAACCCTTCACCGCCACGCGGTCCCCGAGAGCCCTGTTCCTCGCGGCCCCAACCTTCTCCGCCCCGAGCGCCCCAACCCCGGCCTTCCCGGTCCCGGCCCATTTCCGGACGCGGCCCCATCTCGCTCCCGTGGCGCGGACCAAACGCTTCACCGCGCGTCATCGTTTCCTGCCCGCGAGGCGCCATCCCTTCCGTTCCACGTGGCCCGAAACCTTCATGCCCTCTCGGACCCATGCCTTCTTCCCGGCCCGGACGATCAAAGCCTTCGTGCGAACCGAGGCCAAACCCGCCATGCTGACGCGGCCCCAGGCCTTCTCCGCGTTCGGCCCCAAACCCTTCACCGCCACGCGGTCCCCGGGGGCCCTGTTCCTCACGACTCAAACCTTCTCCACCCCGTGGCCCGAAATTCCGGCCTTCCCGCCCGGGGCGATCAAATTGCGGCCCGCCCTGCGGGTTCTGCGCCCACGCTTCACGTCCGAATCCCTCACCGTGACGCGAGCCCAGGTCTTCCCGGCCCCATCCCGCTTCCGGACGGGAGGCGGCATCGCCCCCCCGGTGGAAATCCAACACGTCCCCACGCGCCCCGAACCCTTCAGGCCCTTTCGGACTCATGCCTTCTTCCCGGTCCGAACCGAATCCATTGTGATGTCCCCGGCCAAACCCGTGGCCCCAGCGCGCCCCCATTCCTTCTCCACGCCCCGGCCCAAAACCGTCGCGTCCATCACGATCCGGTTGCGCCTGACAACACGGGCACTCCCGACACTCACCTCTCGGGCGGTCCGGTCCCGCATTCCTTCCGGGGCCCTGCGGACCCGTTTCCGGAGCAGCGCTTACAAATGCGGGCGCCAGGGTGGCCGCCCCCAGACTCAAAATCGCCACAGCATATTTGAATGGACGTCTCATGATCGTGTTTCCTTTCGAACTCTTTCCCTCGAGGCGCTCAGGCACCCGTGTTTTTCTGATGTTTCCTATTGCATGGGTTGTGCCAACTCTCAGACCCCGGAAAATCAGCCGTTTATGAGAAAAGGCCCCCCACCCCCTCTGCAAATCGGTGCCAACCGGTCTTCCTTTTTGCGCAGTTCTTGCGCATCCGGAGAAACCGGAACCGGAGAAAAACGCCAGGCGATCCACGAAGGCGATGACGGAAATCCTCCGAGGTGTCTGTGAATTCAGGAGATTCGGAGGTTCCACGAGGCGACGATCCGCCATTCGGGCGACAGGCGCGTCCGGAAGGCATCGGACAAATTTCCGATACAGGGACGCGCATGATTCTTGCTCTCATTCCGGGTCCAGGCGTATGCTGTAAGGGTCTGATATTTCTCACAGAGCGAGAATCCTCACGATATTCGAGTCGGTTGGGACGCCGGAGGATTTCTCCGAAGGAGCCGAAAAATGCGAACCGTCTTTTCCTTCGTTCTTGTTTACCTGTTGTGTCTGGTTCAGGCGCGTGCCCAGCAACCCGACCTCGCGTCGGTCCTGATGCGCTCGACCTGCCTGATTACGGATGCCGAAGCCAAAGGACCTCCCACGACGGGGGGTACGGGCTTCATTGTGGCCCGGCCCGCCAAGTTCAACGCCAACCGGAACCTGCGGGTGCTGGTGACCACCAACTCGGTCCTCGAATCCATCAAGGGAGACACCGCGACCCTGCACACCCGACGGGAGAAAAACACCACGTATGAACTGGCGCCGATCCCGATCCCGATCCGGTCCGAGGGCCAGGAACTCTGGACCCGGTACGCCGGTCACCCGGCCATCGCGATGCTGCCCTTCGAACTGCCTGCCCGGACGGACGAGGGCGGACTGGTCACGGACCACTTCCTGACCGACGAGATTCTCAAGACCAGTGAAATCCAGCCGGGTGAAACATTTTACTCGCTCGGATTCCCCCAGTTCACTTCCGCCAATGCGTTCGAGTTTCCCCTGCTCCGCACCGGCGCCCTGGCCAGTTATCCTGTTCTGAGGGCCGAGGGGGGGGCGACCTGCATGCTTGATCTGGAGGTTCTGCCCGGCAGTGTCGGCAGTCCCGTCTATCTGCGGAAAGAGAACCCGGTCTATGGCGGCACGGTTCACCCCGGCACCCTTCAGGGGGTGTTGGGAATGGTGGTCGAACCGGCGGTCTCGACCGGAGGGGCTCCCCTGCGGATGGCCGTGGTGGTCCATGCCTCGATCCTCAAGGAGGCCCTGGATTCTTTGCCCGAACCTAAACCCCAGACACGGACCATTCGGCAATTGAAGGAATTGAAAGAAATGCGCGACAAGCAGAAGGAAGCGGCGGCCCAGGCGGACAACGCCCAGAAGTGAAACCGGATCGCTCGATAACCGGCTACTCTAACTCATACTCCGCCAGTTTGCGGTAGAGGGTCTTGCGTCCCACGCCGAGGAGGCGCGCCGTCAGGGCGCGGTTGCCGCCCGTCTCGTCGAGCGTGGCGCGGATCATTTCGCGCTCCATGTCGGCCAACGTAGCCCCCACACGCACCTGAAGCGTTTTGTGGGGCGTGCCCGCCGCCCGTACTTCTTCGGGCAAATCGCGCAGGCCGATTTCGCGGCCGGTGGCCAGTACCACCATTCCCTCGATGACGTTGCGCAGCTGGCGCACATTGCCCGGCCAGGCGTACTGGCGCAGCGCGGCCAGCGCCTTGGGCGCGACCTTCAACAGAGGTTTGCCGTTCTGGTGGCACGCCTCTTCCAGAAAACTCTGAACGAGCAGCGGAATGTCATCCTCGCGTTCCCGCAACGGGGGCATCTGAATTCGAACCACGTTGAGGCGGTAGAAGAGGTCCTCGCGGAACGCGCCCGTCTGAACGGAACGGTCCAGGTCCTGATTCGTGGCCGCCACGACGCGTACGTCCACGCGAATGGTCTCTGTGCCGCCGACCCGTTCGAATTCCTGCTCCTGGAGGACGCGCAACAGTTTGACTTGAAACTCAGGCGACGTCTCGGTGATTTCGTCGAGGAAGATCGTGCCGCCGTCGGCCAGTTCGAAGCGCCCGATCTTCTGCTTGCGCGCGTCGGTGAAAGCGCCCGCCTCGTGCCCGAACAGTTCGCTTTCGAGCAGGGTGGTGGTGAGCGCGCCGCAGTTCAGGCGGATGAAGCGTTTGTTGCGCCGGGGCGAGTTGAAATGGATCGCGCTGGCGATCAGTTCCTTGCCGGTTCCGCTTTCGCCCGTGATGAGGACGCTGGCGCGGGTCGGCGCCACCTGACGCACGCGTTCGAACACGGCCTGCATCCGGGGCGAGCGGCCGATGATGTTCTCGAATCCGGCGCGTTCGTTCAGTTGCTGGCGCAGTTCCTCATTCTCGATCTGCAAATCCTGTTGCTTGAGCACGCGATTGACCACCTCGGCCAGCTCGTCGAGGTTGACGGGTTTGATGAGGTAATGGAACGCGCCCTGTTTCATCGCCTCGACGGCGTTTTCCACCGTGCCGTGTCCTGTCAGGATGATCACGGCGGTGGCGGGCGACTCGTCACGGGTGGCCTGCAGGAGCTGCATGCCATCCATCCCGGGCATTTTCAGGTCGGTGATGAGGAGGTGGACTTCATGCTGACGCAGGAGGGCGAGCGCCTCATGGCCGTTCGAGGCCGTCAGGACGTCGTACCGGTCGCTTTCGAGACTCCACGCCAGACCATCGCGCGTGTTCTTTTCATCGTCCGTGATCAGGATCGTGTGTCTGGCTGTCATCCGTTTCCTTACCTCACAATCCTGGGCGGTTCTTGTGTTCGTGGTCCGCTGCTTTCTTCATTCTCTT
This sequence comes from Candidatus Sumerlaeota bacterium, assembly GCA_035353095.1. GTDB lineage: Bacteria > Sumerlaeota > Sumerlaeia > UBA8349 > UBA8349 > DAOPYU01. Next base: position 6,872 of record DAOPYU010000241.1, read on the forward strand.
TCGGAATCCTCGTAAACAATTGATCGCCGACAAGTTAGAGAAGAATCTTCCGGCGAACATGAAACCCTCTCCCCCTTGGCAAAAGTACACCGGTTTCCGGCGCGATGTCAACCCCCACCCCGGACAAAGAACGGGCCCGTCACGGCCAAACCAAACAGTTTCCCCAGAAAAAAAGTCCCAATCCGACCTCCGATGTCATCGTCCCCTTCAATTGAGTCTCAGGACGATTCTCAATTGAAGGGGACGTTTATGGGACGAGGACAATTTTCTCCGGAAT
>DAOPYU010000242.1:0-7125 GCA_035353095.1 Candidatus Sumerlaeota bacterium
AGCGCGTCGTATACATGTCCCCCAAACGTGCAGACATCGGCCTTGTAGGTGGTTTCGTACTCCGTCTTGTACTCGACAAGCGCCTTCTTGAGCGGATTGTCATCGGCCAACTGCTCGGCAACCAGGATGCGCGAGGCCGGAAAGAAAACCCCCTCGGCGGCATCGCCCGCCGCTTTCACATACTCGATGTTGGCAAATCCGTGACTCTGATAGAGGGGCACCGTCAACCCGAGCGTTTTGGCGTTCTTCAACATGATGCTTTGTCCCTGAAGAATGGACCAGCCCACAACGGCCTCGGCGCCCGCCGCCTGAATCTTCGACAACTGCGGACGCAGGTCGCTGTCGTCCTTCCCGAAGGAGGTTTCGGCGACAATCTCAAGGCCCGGATATTTCGGCAGCACCTTCTTCATCTGCGTCAACCCCTCCTGGCCGAAACTCGTATTATCGGTCAGCAGGCCCACGCGTTTGATGCCTCGGGCCGTCATGTGATCAAAAATCTGTTCCGCCGCGTCACTGTCCTTCGGAGCCGTCTTGAAGACGTAAGGCCGCACCGGGTCGGTGATGACCGCCGCCGCCGCGCACGAAATCAGCGGCACTTCCTTCTGGTTGCACAGGTCCGCGATGGCCAGCGTGGTGCCACTGCGCGAAGGACCGATGATGGCAACCACCCCCTGCTTGATGAGCTGGTTCGCCGCATTGACCGCCTGGGTTTCATTCCCCTGGTCGTCCTCCATGCACAGTTCTATCTTGCGACCGTTGATGCCCCCCTTGGCGTTGATCTTGTCAACAAGCATCCGCGCCGTCTTCGCTTCCGGATCGCCGACATTCGAGACGGGACCGGTAATCGAGAAAATCCCGCCGATCTTGATCGTATCGCCGGCCTTGTCCGTTCCCGCATCCGCCTTCTGAGCCGGGGCGCCCGGTTTCCCGGATTCTTCCTTCTTCTGACAGGCCTGCAGGCCGAACACCACCAGGGCCAGGAGAGTCCACCACCACAAAGTCCTGAAGAATCGCATCGCACATGTTCCTTTCCAGCGCTGAAATCAGCGTATTCAGGGCACGATCAAATATCGTGAAAAGTGCTCGGTTCCTGCACGACCCGGCATGCTCCTCCGGGACGTTCCTGCGACCTCACATCTCGACCAGTTCCTCAGCAGCAAACACCTTGATGTTGGCCTCCTGAAGAATGGTGATCGCCTTCTGCGGATTCTCAAAACGGAACACCAGGATGGCATTCTCCCGATGCCGTTCCATGAAAGCGTACATGTACTCGACATTGATACTCGAGCCCTGAAGCAGAGACAATACCGTGGCCAGTCCGCCCGGACGATCCACGATTTCGACCGCGACCACCTCGGTGAGGCGCACGGTCAGTCCCACACTGTTCAACGCCTCCACGGCATCCTTGGGCTTGTCCACCAGAAGCCGCAGAATGCCGAAGTCGGACGTGTCGGCCACCGACAACGCCCGGATGTTGACCCCCGCGTCCCCCAGGGTGCGGGTCACCTCCGCCAGACGGCCGGTACGATTCTCGAGAAACACGGACAATTGCTTGAGCTGCATGACTCGTCTCTCCTTCCAGATTATTTGTTGCGGTTGTCAATGACTCGCTTGGCTTTTCCTTCACTGCGCGCAATACTCTTCGGTTCCACCAGCTTGATTGTGGCGGTCAACCCCAGAACGCTCTCGATTTCGTGGCTGATCCGTTTGCGCAGACCTTCGAGGCCTCGCACCTCATCGGAGAAGATCTCTTCGCTGACCTCAACCCGGATTTCGATTTCATCCAGCGAACCCGACCGGCTCACCACGATTTCGTAGTGCGGTTCAATTCCTTCAACCGACACCAGCACACTCTCGATCTGCGACGGGAACACGTTGACGCCCCGGATGATGAGCATGTCGTCGGTGCGTCCACTCACGCGTTCCATGCGCACCAGCGTCCGGCCGCAGGCACAGCTATCGCGCAGAAAGCGCGAAACGTCATGCGTACGGTACCGAATCAACGGCAACGCCTCTTTGGTCAGGCACGTGATGACCAGTTCCCCTCTTTCGCCATCGGAAGCGGGTTGGTCCGTTTGCGGGTTGATGATTTCCGGGTAGAAGTGATCCTCATTGATGTGCAGGCCACATTTTTCGGCGCACTCACTCGCAACGCCGGGTCCGATGATTTCCGAAAGGCCGTAGATGTCAACGGCCAGAATGTCAAAAGTTTCTTCTATCTTGGCGCGCATCTCGACGGTCCAGGGTTCCGCCCCCATGATCGCCGACTTGAGCGGCAGGCTGCGCGGGTCAATTCCCATCTCCCGGCACACATCCGCAATGTAGAGCGAATAGGAGGGCGTACAGGCCAGAATGGTCGAGCCGAAGTCCTGCATGATCATGATCTGGCGTTTGGTGTTCCCGCCCGACACCGGCAGCACCGTCGCGCCCAGACGCTCCGCGCCGTAGTGCGCTCCCAGACCGCCGGTGAACATCCCGTAACCATAGGCCACGTGAACCATGTCCTCCGGGCCGCCGTTGGCGCAGGCGAGGGTCCGCGCCATGACCTCGGCCCAGACCTCATGGATATCGAAGTGGGTGTAACCCACCACGGTGGGCTTGCCCGTGGTACCCGACGAAGAATGGACCCGCACGACATTCTTCATCGGCTCGGCAAACATACCGAAGGGGTAGGAATCGCGAAGGTCTGTTTTGTTGGTGAACGGAAGCTGGGAAAGATCGTCAATCGAATGGATGTCGTCGGGGGTAATCCCCGCGTCGTCCATTTTCTTGCGATAGGGCGCGACTCGCTCATACACACGGCGGATCTGGTTGCGCAACCGTTCCGACTGGAGCTCCCGCCGTACGGCCGGGTCCATACATTCCATTTCCGGATTGAAAATCATCCTTACAGTTCCTCCCGTCCCTTGTGAAAAGCCTGTTGGTTCATTTCGATTGTCCTGGGTGGCACACACACGGCGATGGCCTTGTCCCACGCCTCCGTGGGGAACGGCAGATGGCGCGACGCTATCCCCAGCAACAGAATGTTGAGCGTGCGCGGAGAACCGAGCGACGCCGCAACGGCCTCGGGAGTCGGCTCCACCAGAGTACCCGCCGAACGCAGCAGGTGGCGGTTGCGCAGCGTCTCGTTCGGCTCGAAACCGATCAGCAGATCCACTTCGCCCGAACCGATCAGCGGCGCATGGACCTTCTCGCCGAACCGCACCGAACTCGTCACCGAGCCGCCACGCTGCGACATGCCATGCACTTCGCTTTTTTTCACATCGTATCCGGCCTCGAAGGCCGCCTGCGCCAGCACTTCGCTGACGGTCAGAACGCCCTGCCCGCCGATGCCGACACACAGTACGTTGGTGGTCTGAGTGGTTGTCATCTCCATCACTTTCCTGTCTAAAGGTACCTGAAGATGGACGCGTCAGGGTCCATCGGTTGCATCAAATCCTCGGGGAAAAGGGCGCTAAACCTTCTTGATCACTCCCACCTTTTCCTTCACCAGTTTTTCAAAAGCCTCGTACTCGTCCCGCGATGCAAAGGCTTTCCGCGGAAGCCAGCTGTAAATGGTCCGCGCCGAAAACAGAAGATACCCCTCCTGGCACTGCGCGGCTTTGATAATCTTGTCCCACCCGAATTGCGATTCCCCCTGAAAGGTCGTGATCGAGATCCCGTCTTTGCCGAATTTCCAATTCAATTGTTTATTGCGCAGAGGAAATTTACCAAAATACTTGCGAGCCTGAAAAGTGGGAAACCAGGTGAAAAAACCGATCACACAGGCAAACAGAACCAGGGCAAGAGCATCCGACTGGTTACTGGGAATCCGGAGAATCCCCAGGATGGCCAGAAGACAACCGAACAGAAGAAATGCGAAACGCACCCCCTTCGGGACATGGGTGTAGCTGGCGAGCCGGTGCGCCCGCATAAACTCCCGCTGTTCGAAGATGTAGTGCGCTTCCACCGGATTCATCGCCCGACCGCTCTTTCTGCCGATCTGTGTCTGTTTCGTTTTTCCCACGAGTTACACTTTCTTGATGACTGAGACTTTTTCTTTCACCAGTTTTTCGAAGGTTTCGAAATCTTCCTGCGAGGCAAAGGCCTTTTGAGGAAGCCAACGCACAAGTCCCCCTTCGGAAATCAGAAAATATCCTTCTTTGCATTGCATGGCTTCGATAATCAAACTCCAAACAAATTTGGATTCTGTTTTGGAACTGGTTATCACAATTTGTTCTTCATTTATATTCCACACGATACGCTCCTCTTTGAAAGAGGACTTTTTAAAGTTCTTTCTCACACGAAAGATTGGAAACCCAATGGGAAAACTGATCCCAAGAGCGAATAACAGAATAATAACGGCGCCGACTTTATCGTCGTAATAAACGATATGAATGATGCCTAAGACAACAAGAAACAAGATGGAAAAGATGCAAAAACAGTAAAAGATTTTGCGCACACGGGTATAATAGACCAGTTTGAACACTTGCCGGAATTCGTTCCAATCATAGGTGTATTCCGCTTGTACGGTGTTCATGTCCAATCGCTCTTCCTTCAGAGCTGCGACGGGCCGATGGCCCCGAACTTGCAGAGCTGGGCACACAGCTCGCACCCGCGGCACAACTTGGTGTCGATCGTGTAACCCTTCTCAATCTTCTTGATCGCCGGGCATCCCGTCCGGGCGCACATCCCGCAATCCTTGCAATTCTCCGGATCAATCTTCTGGGGAACCACCTGCGCCTTGCGGTTGATCAGCACGCACGGGGCGCGCTCAATCACCACCGCCGGACCGTCGAACGCCGCCGCCTCCCGAATGGCATTCTCACTCTCGGTCAGTTTCAGAGGGCTGACGGTCTTGACGTGTTGTACCCCCAGACTGCGGCACAGGGCTTCCAGATCAATGTGCGGCGCGTCTTTTCCCATCAGCGTCTTGCCCGTCCCCGGGTGGTTCTGGCGACCCGTCATGGCCGTGGTCCGGTTGTCGAGAATCAGCACCGTGCAGTCCCCGCCGTTGTACACCATGTCCAGCAACCCGGTGATGCCCGAATGCATGAACGTCGAATCGCCGATAACCGCCACGATCTTCTTGGCTTCCTCTTTCGGCAACACCTTGGAAAGCCCCATCGCATTGCCGATCCCCGCGCCCATACAGACGCAGGTATCCACGTTCGCAATCGGAGGAAGCACCCCGAGCGTGTAACAACCGATGTCCCCCATCACCCGCATCTTGAGTTTCTTCAAAACAGTGTAGGTGGCGCGGTGGGGACAGCCGGGACAAAGCACCGGCGGGCGCGGCGGAATGTTCTCGGACGAGTCGGGCGACGGATGCGCGATCCCGAAGATGTCGCGCACACGGTCCGGGTCCAGTTCCCCCATCTGGAACGGCGCCGGTTTGGCCTGAACATTCAGCCCCATCGCCCGCAGCCGGGTTTCCAGATACGGATCGAGTTCCTCGAGGACAAAAACGCTCTCGAACCGGGAGGCAAACTCCCGGATCTTCTTTTCCGGCAACGGGTGCAGCATCCCCAGCTTCAGAATCGAGGCCTCGGGCAACACTTCGCGCACATACTGATAGGCCACCCCGGCGGTCACGATCCCCCGTTTGCCGTCGGTCCCCTTCGTCTCCGAATTGACCGGCGCCGTCTCAGCCCACTCCGCCAGTTTCGCGGTCCGTTCGTGGACAACCACCTGACGGCGCTTGGCGTTTCCGGGAACCATGACATATTTCCCCGGATCGCGGTCCAGAGCCATCGGACGGTCCAGTTGAACCGGTTCCGTCGGCACGACGATACTCTTGCCGTGGCAGACACGCGTGGTCATGCGCAGGATCACCGGCGTGTCGAAATCCTCGCTGACCTGCAGCGCCTGACGCACAAACTCATAGGCTTCCTGGCTGTCGGCGGGTTCAAACACCGGCACCTTGGCGAACGGGCCGTAGTTGCGGTTGTCCTGCTCGTTCTGCGAGCTATGCATGCCCGGGTCGTCCGCCGACACGATCACGATCCCGCCCTTGGTCCCGGTATAGGCCAGGGTAAAAAGCGGATCGGCGGCGACGTTCAACCCCACGTGCTTCATGGTCACCAGAACGCGCGCGCCGCCAAACGCGGCGCCAATCCCCACCTCGAGGGCCACCTTTTCGTTCGGCGCCCACTCGGCGTAGATTTCCGGATGGCGGGCCGCGATGGTTTCCAGAATTTCCGTACTCGGAGTCCCGGGGTAAGCCGCCGCCAGGCGCACCCCCCCGTGCAGGGCGCCCAGGGCGACCGCCTCGTTGCCGGAAAGAAGAAGTTTGGAAGAAGAGGAATTCGGTTGCTGCATTGTGAGAAAAAGTCCGGTTTCTATCGTATTTTACATCCTGTCAAGGTCGGAACGGGTTGTGCATCCCCCGCAACGCCACCGTCGGTCTGTGGCGGATCGTACGAAAACCTTGGAGAATTCGCACCGATGGGAGTGGAAACGCCCCGACTGCACACGGGAAGATACCAGCCCGCCCCTCTTTTTTTCAAGACCTTTCTCCAGGGAGTGGCCGGGAGTTCCCGCGTGAAGCGGAGAGGGGACGGGCTTCCAGTTGATGAGATGTTTGACCTTGATTCTTCAGCCTTACACATGGAGGATTCGAGAAGATCGAATTTCTTGAGGTTTTCAGCCCCCGGTAGGGGCAAAGGTCAGTAGATGGGGATGAAGGCCCGTGACTCTGCCGATTTTTGCCCCAAGGGTGTAAGATCGGCTCTGAAAATCCACTTCGAAAGGAGCCACGGGCATGGATACGAATGTACTGTATGTGGGGTTGGATTACCATCAAAACAGTGTGCGGGTCTGCGCCATGAACCACGAGGCGAAAATTCTGGTCGATCGCGACGTGAAGAGTGACTGGTACAGCGTCCGGAACTCGGTATCGGACTGGAAAGGCCCGGTCCACGCGCTCCTCGAGTCGTGCAGCGGCGCGGCGGCGATGGCGGACGAACTGACGCTGCACGCGGGCTGGTCGGTTCAGTTGGCGCATCCGGGTTACGTGAGCCGGGTCAAGCAGAGCCACGACAAGACGGACAAGACCGACGGGCGCGTGCTGGCCGACCATAGAAGCCTGTGGCAGAGCGAAGCGTCGCCCCAGGGAGGAGGTTCCCATTTTCGAAAGGGCTGAAA
>DAOPYU010000243.1:0-2641 GCA_035353095.1 Candidatus Sumerlaeota bacterium
GCCAGCGCGTGCGGGTGGAAATCGAACCGAATTCCTGACAGTGGGGTCTCCAGACCGGAGACTGCGGGTGATATACCGCACAAAACACCCGAAGACGGCGTGAGCCACGCGGTTCATTGTCAATTGTCAATTATCCATTATCAATTCCCCATTTCTCCATCCCCCCTCCCCCACACGGTCCGATGCATTGTCCGATTGCATCGCTGAAATGTTTCGGGCACAATAGGGACGCCGTTGCGGGAAAACCGACGGCGTGAGGAACCACACACGTTGAACGATTGTAATGGGACCGGAGGGGATCGGACCGAAATGACGGAACCGTTTCATATTCTTATCGCCGACGACGAGGAGGGGATCCGCTTTGTGCTGCGCGAGATCCTGACCTCGCAGGGGTATCGAGTGACGGAAGCCGGCAATGGCGCCGAAGCGATCATCCGCCTCAAACACGAGCACTTCGACCTGGCGATCCTGGACGTCAACATGCCGCAGGTCAACGGGTTCGAAATCCTGCGCCAGATTCCGACTCTGGACCCGGACCTGATTCCGCTGGTGGTGACGGCCTACGGCTCCTCCGAAAAGGCGCGCGAGGCCATGCAACTGGGCGCGTACGATTACTTCACCAAACCGTTCGACATGGAAGAGCTGCGCATCACGATCCAGCGCGCGCTCGAGAAAAAGACCCTCCTGAACCAGATCCTCGACTTGAAGTCACAGGTATCGAGCCGGGTGGACTTCCGCGAGATCATCGGCCAGAGCGACACCATGCGCGACGTCTTCAACATGATGGAACGCGTGATAGACAACGACGTGCCGGTACTCATCATGGGCGAGAGCGGCACGGGGAAGGAGATGGTCGTCAAGGCAATCCACTCGCGCGGCCCGCGCCAGAATGGCCCGCTCATCAAGATCAACTGCGCCGCCATCCCCGAGAACCTGCTCGAGAGCGAGCTCTTCGGCCACGAACGCGGCGCCTTCACCGGCGCGGACACGGCCCGGCAGGGCAAGTTCGAGCTGGCCGACGGAGGAACGCTTTTTCTCGACGAGATCGGCGAGATGCCCCTGGGCCTTCAGGCCAAGATCCTGCGCGCCGTCCAGGAGAGCGAGATCCAGCGCCTCGGCGCCAAGGCCGCCATCCAGGTCAACGTGCGTCTGATCACGGCGACCAACCGCAACCTGGCCGAGGAGGTGGCCGCCCGGCGTTTCCGTGAGGATCTTTACTACCGCATCAATGTCGTGGCCATCGAACTGCCGCCGCTCAAGCGGCGCCTCACCGACATCCCCCTGTTGGTGGACTATTTCATCGAGATGTACAACCAGCGCCTGGGCAAGTCCATCCAGGGTCTCGCGAAGGATGTGATGGACATCTTCCTCGAGTACTCGTGGCCGGGTAACATCCGCGAACTTGAGAACGTCATCCAGCGCTCGCTCATCATGGCCACCGGCACCCAGATTCTGCCGGGCGACCTGCCCCCGCACATGACCGGCCGGGCGGCTCGCGAGGGGGTCAGCCCCTTTGCCCAGCGGCAGGAACTGGATCTCTCGATCCCGATGCCCGATCAGGTCGAGCGAGTCATCGAAGAGACCGAGCGGACGCTCATCCGCGAAGCGCTGCGCAAAACCCACGGCCGCCAGGAAGCCGCCGACCTGCTGGGCATCAACCGCAAGAGTCTGCACAACAAAATGCTCAAATACGGCATGCTTGAGAACGGCCTGTGAACCGCCCAGTCCAGATTACCTTTCGTAAAATCGAGGAGAATCGTCCCTTATGGACTTGTTGAAAGCCCTGACCTCCGCCCGCGAAGCGGCGCTCGACGCCGCGCGCCAGATCCTGAAAATCTACAACGCGGGCCCCATCGTGGCGGAACACAAACAGGACGGAAGTCCCCTGACCCAGGCCGACCTGGCGGCCAACGCCGCTATCGTCGAACGCCTGCGGGCCGACTTTCCCGGCTGCCCCATCCTCACCGAGGAAGAAGCCGACCACCTCGGACGCCTCGACTCCGAGTGGGTCTGGATTGTGGACCCGCTCGACGGAACCAAGGAATTTATCGCCCACAACGGTGAGTTTACCGTCAACATCGCGCTGGCGTACCAGGGGACGCCGGTCCTGGGGGTGGTGGGCGTGCCGGTCACGGACACGCTCTACTACGCCGCCCGGGGAATGGGCGCCTGGAAGGTGACGGGAGGGAGCGAGCCCGAGCGGCAGCATGTTTCGAGCCGGGACCGGCGCGAGGAGATGGTACTTGTGGTCAGCCGGTCGCACGCGGGAGGCAAGATCACAAAACTGGTGGAACAATACCCTTTCGCCGCGCTTCTGGCCCGGGGCAGCTCGCTCAAGGGCTGCCTGATCGCCTCGGGCGAGGCGGATGTCTATTACCGTCTCGGCCCGACGAACGAGTGGGACATCTGCGCCATGCACGCGGTTCTTCTGGAAGCGGGCGGCTGCCTGACCGACCTGCACGGCCAGCCGATGCGCTACAATCAGCCGAAAACCCTCAACGCCGGGTTCATCGTGTCAAACAATACCGTCCATGCCCACCTGCTCGATCTGTTGCGCGAAGCCGGGCTGCTCTCACACTCCTGAGACAGGACACATTCCTTCCGGTCTTTTTGAACCTGAGGATCGCAGTTGAAGCGCCAA
>DAOPYU010000243.1:2741-7067 GCA_035353095.1 Candidatus Sumerlaeota bacterium
TGAAAAAGATGAGGGGAGATGAAACTCCCGTTTCATTTCCCCTCTTTTTCCCCCACGCCGTTTTGACAACCTCTGTCCTTTTCAGGATTCCGATTTCTTTTCCGAGTCCTTTTCTTCTTCCGGTTCCGCCTTCGGCGCCTTTCCCTCCAGCCAGTCCTGTTCCAGATTGCTCAGGACCACGTTGACGGTCCGGGCGGCCTCGCCCTTGCGCAGAACGGTGAGTTCGAGCGTCTCACCCGGTTTTTTTGACCGCATGGCGCCGACCATCTGGTCCCGGTATCGGATCGGCTTCCCGTCCACGGCCGTGACGCAGTCGAGCTCGCGCAAACCCGCTTTCTCAACCGGACTGTCCTTGGCGGGCATGCGCACCACCACGCCTTCAGTCCCCGCTGGGAACGAACGGATGAAATCCAGATCGTGTTCCCAGAATTCGTCGAATGCGCATCCGATGTGGGGGGTGTCGCCGTTCCGGCGCGTTTCGATCAGGTGGCGGATGGCGCCGAGCGGCGAAACGAACGCGATGCCCATCGGGGCGTCGTTGAGCGACATCATCGAGGATTGCAGCCCGATCACTTCCCCCCGGGGATTGATCCACGGCCCGCCCGACGTCCCCTGGGGCGAGGCGCCATGGAAATGGACAATCTCCGCGTAGGACGTTTCTGTCCCGAGCCACTCGAATGTGGTCCCCTGGCGCGCCGGCTGACCCGTCAACAGAACGGCATGACGATACAGCGGCATGCCGAAGACAAACGCATCCTCACCCACGGCGGGCATTTCCCGGGCCAGCGGCAGGGTCGGGAACGGCCCTTTCGTTCCCTCCACCTCAATCAGCGCCAGATCGTGTCCCCGGTCCAGCGCCACCCGGTGGGCCTTGTACCGCTGGTCCGGCGCCACGAGCACCTCCAGGTTCATCTCCGGCTTCTCCATGACGTGTCCCGCCGTCATCACCAGACCCTCGGGTGAACAGAACCACCCACTGCCGGACAGATGACCGTCGGAGAGGATCTCGACACAGGCCGGGGCCACCCGTTCATAGAGGGCGCTGCGGCCCTGCGGGGTCCGCTGCGCGTCCTGGACAAATGGGGAAAGCGAAGCGTTTTTCAACGCGGCACAACCGCTCATCGAAAACAGAACGGCGCCCGCCAGTCCCAGGACGGTGAGACGGAAAACGCGAAACATCGGTGTTGCCTGACACATGATGGGAAAACCTTCCTTGCACGGAGAAGATGGAACGGCCCGCGCGGACGCCGCGAAACGGCTGGACCGCGAAGGCTTCGAGCCGCAGGGGCTCAGTACTGCGTGTTCAACTGCAATCGGGTCGCCTGGCGTTCCGCCTCGGCGCGGGGTAACAGGCTGCGCGCGGGGATGTGGAGCATCAGCGCCATCGGCTGTTCCTGCCCCCCGGGCGAGTGGACGACAATCGGGTTCGGTTCCACCCACGACTCGGGAAAAAGCGCCCGCAGGCGTTCAAGATTCCCCGGATTGTAGGCCGTACAGATCACCCGGTGGTCCACTGCGTTCCCTCCCGCCGCCGGACGCGCCAACAGCGCCACCGGATCGAGCGGCTGGAGGTCGCCGCGCTCGATCGTCAGAAACGCGAAAGTCCGGTGGTCGTAATAGTCCGTCGGCACAAAGGTCTGGGAAGGGGTCTGGGGGCCTTCCTGCGGAATCCTGCACATCCCCGCCAGCGCCACGTGGTAGTAGTTGAACTGGTCCTGCATCCCCGGCGCGTGCGGGTGCAGGTACCAGACCTTATAGACCTGATACCCGCCCGCATAGACCAGCAGGCCGATCAGCAACGCTCCCAGCAGCCGTTTCTTTTGCGCGAACGCTTCGGATGAAACCGCAGAACCCAGACGCTGGACCGATTCATACCCCCACCACCAGCCGAGCGCGGTGAAATACGCCACCGCCGGAGTCACGCCCAGGTTACGCAGCGTGTTGACCGAATCGGTCTGCGTCACCACCGAGGGGAGGGACATACACCCCAGCCACGCGAACCAGGCGATTGACTGCCGCCTCTGCCGCCCCCGGCGCGCGATTTCCCACCCGGCCCGGAGCAACCCGGCATAGAAAAACAGCGACCCCACCAGATCGAACACCGGCTTGCCATACGGGCGCTCGCCCTCGGCGGTCTCGACCGGGATGTTGTGTTTCCCCACATGGTCGCCCCGGAAGGAAAACATCAGGGCCACATCCAGCGCGTTGCGTCCCATGAGTTCCAGCCCGGCCTTCCACCCTTTCTGGAGGGGCGAGACCGCCTGGGGCCGCCCCACCAGGTCGCCGGGCGAGGCCAGATAATGCACCGCCAGGGGGGAGACGATCAGAACCGTCCCGATCGCGACCCCCGCCAGGGCGGTCCAGAAATTTATCCCCCTCCGAGGGGGTGCGAACGGAGAGGGTTCCGTTTGAGGAGGCTCAGTCTGAAGTGGCACGGGTGTCCCGCCCGTGAGAGGTTCCTCCTGGGACTGAGAATCATTTGCAACCGCGTTCATGGGCGGGACGCCCATGCCACCTCGGGAGACGCCCATGCCACTTTTCCGGGAGCCCCCACCCGCCAGCGCCCAGAACCACACGGCGGCCACCGGCAGGAAAAAGTACCAGGAAAGGTACGTGTAGAATCCCAACCCCAGAAGCAGCCCGGCGGCGACCCACGGGAACAGCCCCGCACGCCCGGCATCCGTCCGATGCCGGGCGGCGGACAACGCCCACACCAGCGCGCACGCCACCAGGGGCACCAGATTGGTTCGGAACACCAGTCGGCTGAAATGCGCGTGCCAGTGCAGCGTGCAGAGCACAAACGCCGCCACGAGCGCAAACCGCTCGCCACGTTCCCGTTCCAGCGAACGGACCAACCCGAAAAACGCCACGCAGGCCAGGCTGCCGATCAGGACCGATGTGAATCGCAACACGATCACGCGCGGCCCGCCGAGCGTCACGGCGACACTCAGAAGCCAGACAAACAAAGGTTCACGGGGGAAAATGTCCGGATAAACCCAGAGGGGACCGGTGGCAGGACCGTAACGCGTTGCATGCCACGTGCGCCAGGCGTCCACCCCTTTCAGGCCCTCATCCATCCAGAGCCCGGGGGGAAACACATCGAGTCCGGCCACCCGGATGAGAAGCGCCAACCCGAACACCAGCAAGAGAAAACGCCCCGTCCCGCTCGAGGGGCGTCGAGCCACAACACGCGGGGCGGCAGCCTCCGGGAGCGCGCAATCCATCGGTTCAATCCTTCAATTTCTGGAACGACACAGGGGGCCCCGGCCTCTCGGGCCGGAGCGATGCAACCGATTATTTCTCGACCCGCGCTTTCAGGACGCGGTCCATCTGCTGCCACACCCGGGCGCCGAACATGTTTTCGATCGTGGAACGCATCTCGAGATAAGCGGGCGGAGCATCCAGCTTGGCGGCCAGCAGGCACCCGACTTCCTGGTAGCTGCCGTCGTCCGTCTCGCCCATCGTCATGATTTCCTTACTGTGGACCGAGAGCAGGACGGTGCCGTCTTCGCGCCCCGTGTCGAGCAGAAAGAGCGGGAACATCACGCAGGCCGAGGGCTTGTAGTCGAACGGCGACTTGCCGGTTTCGAGGCACCAGGCGTGGATCTTGCACGCATGGAACCCGAACTCGTCCGTGTCCGGCGTCATGAACACGCACAGACCGTTGCCGTTCTTGTTCACCATGCGGTCGTATCCCGAATCCCATTCGTAATACCCCCCCGCCTTCTCGATCGCCGGTTTCAGGCGCGGGAAACGCTCATAGAGCGCGGGCAGGATCGCATCGAGACACTCGCGTTCGCGGGTCGAGAGCCGCGGGGTATAGACCTCGCAACAGGAACTGAGTTTTTTGCGTCCGCGGCCCGCCTTGCCACAGCTCACGCACTGCGCCGTGTCGCAGGCGAAGGGACGCGTCAGCGCCTGGGCATCCAGCAGCAGGTTCCCGACCCGCTCGATCCGCCCTTTTTCTTCCAGAAAATCAATATACTTCTCGATCACGTCCTGATCGTAGTATTCCGTGTCCTCACTCAAACGCTTGCGTAGCTGAATCTTTCCGGCCATTTGCGGTCATGCCCTCCCGACCCATAATGTATGGGATTGTGGGAACCCACCCGGCCAAAAGCAAGGGAAAACTGGAAAATGAGGCGGTCGGTCCGGAATTTCTCATCGTCCTGCGAATGGAGAAGTTGTCGTTCAAAGGGGGGAGAGATCAGGAGAACCCAAAAGTCGGATGCAGCCGTGATATAGCGTTTGCCCAAAGGAATCAGCGTATGGATTTTCTTTCTGGCTTCGCCTCTTTTCCGTCATTCCCGCGCAAGCGGGAACCCA
>DAOPYU010000244.1:0-7053 GCA_035353095.1 Candidatus Sumerlaeota bacterium
GCGGCCCGGCACTTCGCCGCCATTGTCCGTTCCGATCCGAAAGATGCCTCCGCGCGGTTCGGCCACGGCATGTCGCTGGTCTATCTGGATCAGACCGACGCGGGCAAGGGCGAACTGATCGAGGCGATCCGGTTGAACCCGGCCATGGCCCGGCAGGTCGTCGAGGCGTTGCAGGGAATGAGTGAAAACGGCAAGCGGGACCTGGCTTTCGCGCTGAGGGAAGAGATCCTGAAAGCTCTGAAAGCGAGCGGCCAGGCCGCGATTCTGGACGAGTTCACGAAAAACACCGCCGTCCTGAAGTGAGCCACGCGAGGGTGAAACGGAACCGGGACCGCCTGTTCCGGGGGGACAAGCGGGGATTCTGTTCATCCCGTCCAGTCGGATTCAAACTTGTGGTTCTTTGTGATTTTGTGTCTTCGTGTGACCCTTCGTTTGTGAGCGATCATGCGTCATCGTATCTTTGTGTGAGTCATCGTTGAACCGCGTTTCACACGAAGACACGAAGGCACAAAGTTTTCCAATTTCAAGGCACAGAAAAAACAGAAACCCATCTGCCATTCCTGGAAAAACCCATGCTTCTCTTGACGGATAAGGATATTTGAGATACGCTTGAGGAAATAACTTTCAACAAGAAACGGAGTTCCCATCATGCTCTCCAGAATTGGGTTCCGTCTTGTCTTCCTCATCATCTTCTTCGCGCTTCAGGCAAGTATCGTCCGGGCCGTTCCTCCGACAATCAGTATCCAGGGTTCCCTTGCCGGAAGCGACGGTAAGGCGCTCACCGGCGTGCGCGTCTGGCGGGTCCAGTTTTACGACGCCCAGACCGGGGGCCATGCACTCGGGAGCGCATTCAATGGCGTTTTCGCGAGTCAACCTTCCGGCCGTTTCTCGATCGATCTGACCCCGCCCGCCGAAGTTCTCGCCGCCTCGGGTGAGGTCTGGTACGAACTGGCGGTGGACAGTGCTCCGACGGCGGACGCGGTGATTGATCCGGGAGATGTTTTCCCGAACCGTGTCGCGGTCCACAGTGTCCTCTTCGCCCAACGCGCCGCCCAGGCCCTGTCGGCCGACACCGCTGCCGCCTCGCAACAGGCCGACCGGGCCACCACGGCCACAAACGCGCTGGCGGTCGGCGGAGTGCCGGCGGCGAACCTGGTCACCGACACGGAACTCACCAGCCGCCTGGCCACCCGGGCCGAACTCGCACACACCCATAACCTCAACGTCCTCGCGGGCGCGGTTACCGACGCCCAGGTGCCCAACACCATCACTATCAACCACGCCGGGTCCGCCGATACCGCTTACCAGCTCCAGGGCGAAGCGTTCCTGATGGTCCGTACCACCGACAACCCGGCCACCAACGCCACCAACCTGTCCAAGACCTACGCCGACGCCAAAACCCGCACGCCCTATGGGGCCGCGCTTTCTTCCTCGAACCGGATCGTAGTGATCGTGCCGCCCGGCCAGTACGACTTTGGAACCCGCGCTCTGACGCTCGACACCAAGTATGTGGATGTCGAAGGTCTCTTGCCGGACCACGACAAGCAGCACCTCTACGGCACGGCCAACGGAGCCAACACCGGCGTCCTGATGCAGACCGCCAACAGTGTCCGGATCGAAAACCTCTACGTAGAATGTACGCGTTCCGACGGTGTCGCCAATTACGACAATACCGACCCGGCGGCTTATTTCCCCAACACCGACTTGCCCTACACGGTCGTGCGAAATTGTCGGTTTGCGGGTAACGATCCCACTGTCTGGTCCACGCGAATCGGGGTGGTTGAATACAGCGGAACCTATGAGGATTGCGAAGGCGGGACTTACTCGTTTGGCGGTCATGGGGGAACAGCCAGTGGGACTTTCACGAACTGTACCACGGGATCCAGTGGCTTTGGGAGTGGCAGTGGCGGACTGGCCAGTGGGAGATTCACAAATTGTTCCGCCGGCTATGACTCTTTCGGAGGCGCTGGTGGCAGGGCCAACGGAACCTTTAGAGATTGCCGGGCGGGAACTTATTCTTTTGGGGGCAATGTCGGTGGAATAGCCAGTGGAACCTTTACGAATTGTTCCGGTGCCGGCGGTTCCTTCGGAGGTGCGGGGGGTACAGCCAGTGGAACCTTCACAAATTGTACGGGAATGGTCAACTCCTTTGGCGGCAACGGCGGGACGGCCAGCGGGACCTTCATCAATTGTACCGGGGAAGAAAGCGCCTTTGGCGGCAAAGGCACGGCCAGCGGAACCTTCATAAACTGTGTCGGGCGATACAGTTCCTTCGGGGGAGCCGTTGAAAGCTTCGGCGACGGTTCCAACGTGGCCAGCGGAACCTTTATTAATTGTACGGGGAAGAATTACTCTTTCGGCTACGACGGCACGGCCAGTGGGACCTTCAACAATTGTACGGCAGAGGACTATGCCTTCGGCTACAGCGGGACCGCGCCGGGCGGAAAATTCTACTATTGCAGTGGAGGGCTTTACAGTTTCACCACCAACGCCGGAACCGGAACCGCGCCCGTTCACCGTTACTGCCTGAAGAATGGCGCCGTGTACCCCTGATGGAACGCCCCCCGTTGTGTCATTCCTGACGAACGAGAACGTGCTAAAGAGGTAAGCAAACCTGAAACAATCGAATCCCCGATGCCGGGGAACACGGTTTCCTCTTCGGGAGACTTTTCGGGACAGACGAAAGGATGCGAAACATGTGGAGAACCCCAAATCCCAGACGCAGGACCGCCGTACTGGCGCTGTTCCTGGTCCTGAGCGGCTTGGTCGGCACTCTTACCCTGGCCAGTCAGCAGAACGGCGCGGGCGGTGTCCTGCGCTCGATCTCGACCGAGAGCGCATCGGCGGTTCCGGCGCTTACAAACACGGCCGGAGCAACACTCCTCCTGGCCGGAACCGATCAAGCCAGCGTCGATACCGCCAATGGGACGGGCGCGCACCTGTACATCGGACTGCTGGACCCTTTAGGCCCGTCGGATCCGGTCGCTCCCCCCGCCCACGTGCCACAACTGTTGATCTACTGATCTCTGGTGGAGGTTCCGTGGATCGTCGCGTCACGGGTTGAGCACTCCGTTCTGCGGTGAACAGGTATCGGTCGTGAGGTTGCTTATGAGCCACATGCAGAGGGGCGTAGAGGAGAATCAGTAGGGCGGAAGCATTCGCCTCAGAATGTGTGTCCACACCACCCCCCAGAAGAAAAAGTTCCGAAGCAGCAGTCCGGGGATAGACAATCTCGGGCGTGAAACCGGTTCTCCGTCCGTCTCCATCCGGGCGAGCGCATCGCCCAGCCGCTCCATCCACACCACACCGTACGGCCATTCGAGAATGCCGGACAGCCACGCCTCGGGGATGCCGACTTTCCCCACCCGCGCCCCGAGGATTCCGCCCAGAATCGCACCGGTCGTGTCCGTGTCGCCTCCCGCGCCAATGATTTCCATCAGCGCGGAACGAAAATCGGCGGGGTAACGCAACCACGTCTGGACCACACACGGAACCGTGTGGTACGTGTACCCCGTAATGCCCTTCTGGCAACCGAGCGACTCCGCAAACCGGTTCACGGATTCTCCCGCGTCTGCCGAGGCACAGGCCCGCTCCAGAAACTGGAGAAATTCACTCGCCTCTTCTCCTTGAAGGAGTTTCTGGACCCTCTGGAAAAACTCGTCCGGGCGTACCACCTTCCGGGACGCGCTCAAATGAGTGGCGCAGGCGACCGCCAGCGCGCCGAAGTAAGCCTTGGGGTCCGAGTGCGTCAGACGGGACGACAGGCGGACAAACTCCCGCATCGTTTCTGGACGGTCGCCATACAGAAGGCCCAACAGGGCGCTTCGCATCGAAGGGCCGTTTCCGGCAGAGAACACCCCGCTCTTTTCCGGGGAAAATCCCACCCACAACTTCAGGATGGCCCGCAGGGTGGCGTAGCCCACCCCGGCAGGAAGCCCAAGCAACCACCAGCGCAACGCTCCGGCCAGATGCTTCTCGAACCGGACCGGATCGCCCCCACTCGCCAGCAACGCCCGCGCGACCAGGCAGGTGTGCTCGGTGTCGTCCGAGATCATCCCGTGCCCGAACAAAAAGTG
Source organism: Candidatus Sumerlaeota bacterium (assembly GCA_035353095.1). Classification (GTDB taxonomy): domain Bacteria; phylum Sumerlaeota; class Sumerlaeia; order UBA8349; family UBA8349; genus DAOPYU01. The sequence continues at coordinate 4,077 of DAOPYU010000244.1, forward strand.
ATGGCGTTCGGGAGGACCAAGCAGTTTGCGTCCGCGCCGGGCGCTGAGCGCCTCATAGGGAAGCCCCAGCGCATCGCCCACGGCCGTTCCCAGGATACAACCCACCACGCTGTCGGTCTTCATTCGGGTTATCCCGTCCAGTCGGATTCAAACTTGGGGTTCTTTGTGACTTCGTGTGATCCTTCTTTAAGAAGCGTTTATTGCGTCATTGCATCTTTGTGCGAGTTTTTGTTGAAACGCGTTTCACACGAAGACACGAAGGCCCGAAGTTTTTCAATTGAATCAAGGCGCCGGGGAAGATCGGAAAGAGGGCCGACAGAAGAAGATCGAGCCTCGCAAAATGTCCGTTGCCGTTGGTGCCGGCCTTGGGTAAGGTAAACATGTGACGGTCCAGCCGGGCCGTTGGTCCGGATTCTGAAGGTCATGCTGCGCGTTCGTTCCGGGCATTTCAAGCAAAAATGGGACGGGAGGCCCGGGTTTCCGCTTGTGACGAAGAGGCGGTTGTTTCTGTGTCTCGAGTCGGAGTGAACGCCCGGTCGGAAGTCTGCGGTGTGGAGGAGTTGCGAATGGACATGTTACCGATCTGGATCACGGTGATCGGCCTGGTGGCGGGAGTCGCCGGAGGGATGTTTGGAATCGGCGGCGGGGCGATCATGGTGCCCGCGATGGTGTTGCTGCTCGGGTTGAGCCAGAAGATGGCCACCGGCACCTCGATCGCCGCACAGATTCTCCCGATTGGCCTCTTGGGCGCGATAGTCTATTACAAGGAAGGCCACGTCAACCTGAAGTGGGCGGTCCTGCTCGCCCTGGGTCTCCTGGTCGGTTTCCTCTTCGGCGCCAAACTGGCCAATCACAAATTCATGACCGACCTGATGCTCAAAAGGTGCTACGGCGTGTTCCTGCTCGTCATCGGAGCGCGGTATCTGTTTCTGAAGTGAAGAGGAATGTTCCCAGACTCCATTCGTTCCAAGATGCGTGGAGGAAACTTCCTGAATGAAGAACGGCCCTCTCAAGAAAACGATCTCCCGGATTACGATCCTGTTCGCCTGGATCTGCGGGGGATTCGCCCTCTATTTCCTGGTTCTGACAGATCGTTATCGGTATGGAGGCGCTTGTTTCGCGATCGGTTTCATTCCGTATCTGGTCTTCAACCAGTTCCGATGACCCGGCATGTTTCTGCAAACATCCATGAAAACCGCCGTTGAGCGCCTCTGCGCGGTTTTTCTTTCAGGCGGGCGGGACGCCCGCCCTCCCAGAAATGCCCGTTTCCAGAGGAAAAATGGGGCTCCCCGGGAACGCCGATCTCCTGATCGGCGCGGAGAAAGCCTCACCCAAAGGGTGAACGGATTGCGCCTCTTTTCTCCCCGCTTTACAAGGCGTCAAGACCTGTTTCTTCGTTTCAACTGCGGTTTTTGGGGATGAAAGACCTTGATGCGTCACGTTGGCGCAGAATAATCCGAAAAGGCGGTTCTTGGCGTCCCTGCGTCCCTGCGCCTTTGCGTTCTGCTGTTTTGCCGGAATTGAAGGTTCTCTCGGACTCGCAAATACCGCTTCACCTTGAATTTACCGCCCGACTGTGGTTTAACGGGCAGGAGACTGGGGGAATTTGTCTTGTGGGGCGGTTCCCTGGTCCCTGAAAGCAGAAATCCCGGTGAGCGAGAAAATCGGCCGGGTGTCAGTGGACTCGGGAGGTAGAAGCGGTGTCGGAACCTTACAGTTGGACCGTGCATGAGGCGTCCGCGAAATTGCGGGCGCGGGAAATTTCGAGTGTTGAACTGACGCGTTCCGTCCTGGACCGCATCGCGTCCGTCGAGCCGCGCGTGCGCGCCTACGTGACCGTGGACGGCGACCGGGCGCTGGAAATGGCCCGGGCGGCAGATGAACGCCTGGTCGCCGGAACCGCGCAAAGCCCGCTCTGCGGCGTCCCGCTGGGTCTGAAGGACAACCTCTGCACGACCGACTTCCCGACCACCTGCGCGTCGAAGATTCTGGAAAATTTCCGTCCCCCCTACGACGCCACCGTGGTGGCGCGTCTGCGCGAGGCGGGCGCGGTCTTTGTCGGCAAAACGAACCAGGACGAGTTCGCGATGGGGTCGTCCACCGAGAATTCCGGCTTTCACCCCACGTCCAACCCGTGGGACCTGGAGCGCACCCCCGGCGGTTCGAGCGGGGGCTCGGCGGCGGCGGTCGCGGCGGGCGAGGCGCTGGCCACGCTCGGCAGCGACACGGGCGGTTCGATCCGGCAACCGGCCTCGTATTGTGGCGTGGTGGGAATGAAGCCCACCTATGGCCGCGTTTCGCGTTACGGGCTGGTAGCCTATGGCTCCTCGCTCGACCAGATCGGCCCCCTCACGCGCGATGTCGAGGACTGCGCCCTGATACTCAACGCCATCAGCGGACACGACGGGCGCGACTCGACCTCGGCCCCGATCGAGCGGCCCGATTTCACCTCGTTCCTCAACGGGAATATTGAAGGACTGCGGGTCGGCCTGCCGCGCGAGTGTTTCGGCGAGGGGCTCGACCCCGAGGTGGCCGCCGTTCTGGACGAGAGCCGCGCGACGCTCGAACGCCTCGGCGCAAAAATGGTCGAGGTTTCCCTCCCCCATTCCGAGTACGCCATCGCGGCCTATTATCTGGTGGCGACGGCCGAGGCCTCGTCGAACCTGGCGCGGTACGATGGTGCGCACTACGGCCATCGCGCCGCCGGGACGGACAACATCATTGACATGTTCTCGCGCACGCGCCGCGAGGGGTTCGGCGACGAGGTCAAGCGGCGCCTCATGCTCGGGGCCTATGTCCTGAGCGCGGGGTTCTACGACGCCTATTACCTGAAGGCGCTCAAGGTCCGCACCCTCATCAAACGCGACTTTGAAAACGCGTTCGAGAACGTGGACGTGATCTGCATGCCCGTGGCGCCCACCCCGGCGTTCAAACTGGGCGAGAAGGTCAACGATCCGCTCCAGATGTACCTCGAGGA
>DAOPYU010000245.1:0-7037 GCA_035353095.1 Candidatus Sumerlaeota bacterium
CCGCCTCGCAGGAAACCCTGACCCGATCGTCCACCCGTGAAAAGCCCCATGCGACATCCCACCCGGCAGAAAACCCGTGATAGAAGACGGCACACAGCCAATCTCCAGCCTATTCAGAATAAATCCTTTGCGAATCCTTGTCAAGCAGGGAATGGCAGCCGAACAGGCTCGACCGGGGTTCCAACCCTGCTCCAGACAACCTTCAACAGGGAATGACAACCAGCCTGGTTCGACCGGGTCCCAACTCGTACAGCGGAGAGCCTTCGGAACAGCAAAGAGATTTCGGAGGAGCACCCCTCCGGTTGCGACACCATTTGCGAAACCATCCTGCCCGCCGAATGTTACCGGCAACACCACCTCGTACCGCCGGCGTCCCCGTCGGCACAAGCGGAGGCAGTTGTACCGCCGGCGTCCCCGCCGGCACAAGCGGTGGCAGTTGTACCGCCAGCGTCCCCGCCGGCACGTGGTCTTTTTTTTACGCAGGTTATGTGGGGGTAGGGCAGGAGACTGTTCTGTCGTTTCGGTGCGAAAGTCCGGCACCGATGGCCCTCTTTACATGCTGACCTCACCAATTCCTGATCGACAAGCCGGATAAATGAAACAACCGCCGTGCCGGCGAGGACGCCGGCGGTACGAACCGCAACCTCCTGAATCGGCGGGGACCCCGGCGGTACGAGACCAAGCCGGTGCGGTGGGGACGCCGGCGGCACAAACTACCACCTCTTGTGCCGACGAGGACGCCAGCGGCACGAACCGCGGTACGATTGCGGTAGCACATTGGGGCGGCACATTTTGCTTGTTTCGCTTCATATCAAAATGATATCATTTCGATATATTCCGAAAGGAGGATGGGACCATGAATCGTGAGACCGTGGTGCCGGTTCAGGCCGGGTGGCTTTATCTGGTTCTGGATATTTTGTGTGTTCTGATTCTCATCGCGTTGTTTATCGTCGGGACAAGTGGACTGGATGGGAAAGGGGTGGGGCCGGAGATGGGGACCCGGTGCATGTGGATGCTGGTTCCGTTCGTGTTTCTGGTGATCTTTCTTTCGGCGGGTTTTTTCATGTTGCAGCCAAACGAGGCGGCCGTGCTGCTCCTCTTCGGCAAGTACGTCGGCACGGTCAAGCAGGAGGGTTTCTGCTGGACCAATCCGTTCTATCGCAAAATGAAGATCTCGCTGCGCCTGCGGAACCTGAACGGGGAACGACTCAAGGTCAACGACCACGCGGGCAACCCGATCGAGATCGCGGCGGTGATTGTCTGGCGGGTGCGGGATACGTTTGCCGCCTTTTTCGAGGTGAACGACTATATCGGGTACGTGCAAACCCAGAGCGAGTCGGCCCTGCGCCACCTGTCGAGCGCCTACCCGTATGACAATTGGGAAGACGAGCGCAGCATTTCGTTGCGGGCGAACATTGACGAGGTTTCCGTGGCTCTGGAACAGGAGTTGCAGACGCGGCTCGACAAGGCGGGAGTGGAGGTCCTCGAGGCGCGGCTGAGCCATCTGGCTTACGCGTCGGAGATCGCCGAGGCGATGCTGCGACGCCAGCAGGCCAGTGCGATCATCGCCGCGCGTCAGAAAATAGTGGAAGGCGCTGTCGGGATGGTCCACATGGCGCTGGAGATGCTCAAGCAGGAAAAGGTGGTGGATCTGGACGAGGAACGCAAGGCCGCCATGGTAAGCAATCTGCTGGTGATTCTGTGCAGTGAGAACCATGCTCAGCCCGTGGTGAACGCCGGAACACTGTACCATTGACGCTCCGTACCGCCGACGTCCCCGCCGACTCAAGCAGTTGCGGTTTGTACCGCCGGCGTCCCCGCCGGCCCAAGCAGTTGCGGTTTGTACCGCCGGCGTCCTCGCCGGCCCAAGCAGTTGCGGTTTGTACCGCCGGCGTCCTCGCCGGCCCAAGCGGTTCCGTACCGCCGGCGTCCCCGCCGGCGCGGTGTTGCGGGACAGATCTAAGAAAAAAAGGAAACCCCCGATCCACAAGGGGCCGGTGTTCAATTTCCAGTCCGCCCTTCTTCGGATACAAATGGAAAGCCTTGTCATGGCATGGCATGCAGGGCAGGACGACCCATCAGGTGGGTAAGGACATGAAGACGGGGTGAACGGATTCCCAACGCCGGCGAGGACGCCGGCGGCACGGAACCGCTTGGGCCGGCGAGGACGCCGGCGGTACAAACCACAACGTCGGCGAGATAAATAACCGGTGGGATAAATAACGGGAAGGGTCGGTCGGGCAGACTTATGAAAAAGGCGTTCTTGATTCGTATCAGTCCGGAACTCTGGGAGGACCTGAACCGTTTGGCAAAGGATGAACTGCGTAGTGTCAACGGACAGATCGAACACCTGTTGCGTGATGCGGTCCTGCGGCGCAAACGGGGGCTGCGGGAAGAGGAGGGGGAAAAGAGAAACGCCGACTGGGATACCGATGGGGACACTGCCGAGGACACCGACAAGACAAACGGTCTCGACAACAGTGACAGGGAAAATATTCCCCCGAGGGTCGGTGGAAATGTCGGCGGGACGGAGGAACCGCTTGGGCCGGCGGGGACGCCGGCGGTACAAACCTCGACACCGGTGGAACAAACCTCGACACCGGTGGAACAAACCTCGACACCGGCGGTACGAACCGCAACGTCGTCGGGACGAACTTCGACGGCAGCGGAACAAGTTTCAATGTCAGCGAAACAAACGGCGACACAGATCATCCGGAATCGGAGTGGAGATATTCCGAACCAGAGTGGGAACATTCCGAGTCGGCGTGGGGACATTTCGAACCGGAGTGGGAGCATTCCGAACCAGAGTGGGGATATTTCGAACCGGAGTGGGGACGTTCCGGATCCACTGGTGGATGGATGGCACGGGCGGGGGTATTTGCCGCATCTGAAGGCGGCGGGGGGGACGTATTTTGTGACATTCCGCCTGGCCGACACACTGCCGCGGAAAGTTCTGGACGTGTATCTGGCCGAACGGGAGGAGATTCTCAAACGGGCCCAGGCGATGGGGCGCGAGGTGTCTCCGCTGGAAGAAAAGCGCTTGCGGGAATTGTATTCCGAACAGGTCGAATCGTACCTCGATACGGGACATGGGGCCTGCTGGTTGCGGTATCCGGAGGTGGGACGTCTGGTGGTGGAGGCGTTGCGTAAATTCCACGGGACGCGGTATTGGCTTCATGCCGCCGTAGTGATGCCGAACCATGTGCATGCCGTCCTGACCCCTCTGGAAGGGTACAGGTTGAGCGACATCCTGCAAAACTGGAAGTCGTTCACGGCGCATGAGGTCCAGAGACTCGTCCCCGCACTGCCCCTGGAGATTCCCGCGGATGAACCGTTCTGGCAACACGAGTCGTACGACCACCTGATTCGCAACGAAGCGGATTTGGACCGAGTATGTGCCTACACCTGGGAAAATCCGGTGAAAGCCGGATTCTGTGCCAGGCCGGAAGAGTGGCCCTATTCGATCGGGCTTCCGACACCATCCCCCGACTCCCCCGGCAACTCCCCCGGCAACTCCCCCGGCCCCGGTACCTTTCCCCCGGCATGATTGTAGTTCGTACCGCCGGCGTCCCCGCCGGCACAAGCGGTGGCCGTTGTACCGCCGGCGTCCCCGCCGGCGCAGTTGTGGTTTCCATACCGCCAACGTCCCCATCGGCCTGGTTGAGGTTTCGTACCGCCGGCGTCCTCGCCGGCGCAGTTGAGGCGTCCAAGTCAATAGGTTCTCGCGGGAGTCTTCTGGTACCTCTTGCGCCGTGGAGAGAAGGCGTTTCCTGACCTCTGGTGAGCTCGCGTATGCCGAATTGGGTACCCGAGTCCCGACAAGATGGAGGCGCCCCAAGTGCTGACGGGAGATTCCGGGACAAACCGTAACCGAGAATGCCGGCGAGGACGCCGGCGGTACGAACCACAACCACTTGAGCCGGCGAGGACGCCGGCGGTACAAACCGCGACCCCTTGAGTTGGCGAGAGGCCGGATGATGAGGGGGCGGATGGCGGTTTGTCGGCCGGGCATTCCGGGACACGTCCGGTGTTCCATCCTGAATCCCAGCCTGAGAGACTTCCAGTGTCCCAGCCAGATCGGCCTTTTGTACCCCCGCCAGAACCACATCCTGCGTCCTTGCCTGTCCACTTCCCGACTCCCTTAACTCTTGGTTGGAGAGTCTTTTGCGGCGAGATTTTGAGGGGGAATGATTGTGAGCGGCCTCGAAGAATGCGTTCGAGTCGCTTTTGAGTTGCTTTTTTGGGGGGGAATCCGGATAGTGTTCCGCGCTTGAGCGCCCGCAGGGGCGTGCGGTGTCTGTGATGGATCGTCCGCAATACCGTTCTGGGAATCTGGCCCGAACCCGCTCTCCCGAGGTGTGAGGAATCGAGTGGGTTGACACTTTATCTGGTTTGAGAGGAACAACAATGGATTTCGAACTCACAGAAATGCAGCAGATGATCCGCGACACCGCTCGCGAGATCGGCGAAGAGATCATCAAGCCGAATCGAGCGCGGTGGGATGAAGAAGAAGAGTTTCCCATGGAGGCGATCAAGGCGCTGGGCGAGGCCGACATGCTGGGGATCTACATCCCCGAAGAGTACGGCGGCATGGGGGGCGGCGCGCTCGACCTGTGCATCGCCGTCGAGGAATTGAGCCGTTTCTGCGGGGGCGTGGCGGTGAGTTTTGCCGCCAACGCGCTGGGGGCCTACCCCATCCTGCTGCACGGCTCGGAAGAGCAGAAACAGAAGTACATGCCAAAGATCGCCAAGGGCGAGATGCTCGCGGCGTTCGGTCTGACCGAACCCAACGCGGGGTCCGACGCGGGCGGGGTTGAGACGACGGCGGTACCCGACGGCAGCGAATTTGTGCTTAACGGCACGAAGCAGTGGATCACCAACGCGGGCGTGGCCGATGTCTATACGGTCATTACGTCCACGAACCGCAAGCGTGGCGCGCGCGGCCTGACGGCCTTCATCGTCGAGAAGGGGACGCCGGGTTTCGATTTCGGCGCCAAGGAAAAGAAGATGGGCATCCGCTGCTCGACCACGCGCGAGTTGCATTTCCAGGATTGCCGCATTCCGGCCAGTACCATGCTGGGCAAGGAAAACCGTGGGTTCCGCGTGGCCATGGACACGCTCGACAAGTCGCGTCCGGGCATCGGCGCGCAGGCCGTCGGGATCGCCCAGGGCGCGATGGAAGAAGCCATTGATTTCGCCAAGAACCGCGTGCAGTTCGGTGTGACGATCGCCTCGTTTCAGGCCGTCCAGCACATGTTCGCCGACATGGCGATCGCCATTGAAGGCTCGCGCCTGCTGGTGTACCGTGGCGCCGTGGCGGTGGATCGCGGTGAAGAGTACGCCTCGTCGCTCGCCTCGATGGCGAAGGTGTACGCGTCGGACACGGCCATGAAGGTTTCGACCGATGCGGTGCAGATCTGCGGCGGGTCGGGTTACATGCGCGAGTATCCGGTCGAGAAGCGGATGCGCGACGCCAAGATCACGCAGATCTACGAAGGGTCGAATCAGATCCAGCGTAACATCATCGGATTGGAACTGATCCGCAAGGCCGCTCATTAATTAAAACGCGGTCTCGACGGATAAAAAGGGACAACGAAGAATCCCGCCCGGGCACCTGCCCGGAGCGGGATTCTTTCCGTTTCAGGGAGCGAATGGATTTCCCGCTTGGGAAATGAGGAGAAACCCGGTACACTCGCCTTGCGTGGCCAGCACGGGTATGACGTTGGACGGCGATTCGATTCCAGGACAGCCGGGAAGAAAGGGAAAGTTCGTACATGCTGCGGGATTTGTGGCGGGTTCGAGAACTCCTCTTTACGTTGATCCGCCGCGATCTGCTGGTGCGGTATCAATCGTCGGTGCTCGGTTTCTTCTGGTCGTTCGCCAAACCTCTGGCATTGGTGGCGATTTTTCATTTTGCGTTCAAGGTCGTACTTCAGGTCAAGTCGCCCAATCCGGGCGTGCCGTTTTATCTCCACCTGCTGGTGGGGATTCTGGTCTGGTCCTATCTGGCGCGGTGTGTGGCCGAGGGCCACTGGGCCGTGCTGTCGCACTCGAATCTGATTAAGAAGGTCAAGTTGCCCATCGAGGTGTTCCCGATCACGACGGTGGCGGGGAATCTCCTGAACTTCCTCCTCGGGATGGTCGTGGTGGTTCCACTGATCCTCCTGGCGCTTCCGGGCGGGCGGGCCTGGAGTGTGCCGGGACTGTTCGCACAGGTGGCGGGGTTTGCCGGGTTGACCCTGTTGTTGACCGCACTGGTCCAGGCGATCGCGTTCCTGGTCTCGTCGCTCAACGTGTTCTATCGCGACGTCGAGTCGCTGTCGGAAGTGGGGCTTCAGGCATGGTTCTACGCCACGCCGATCGTTTATCCGGCGCAGCTGGTCCACAAGGCCGTCGAGTCGGGCCAGTTGCCGGGTTGGGTCGAACCGCTTTACTGGCTCAACCCGATGACGCCGATCTGCGTGGCCTTTCGCCGGGTGCTGCTCTACAGCGCCCCCCCTCTCGAGGTTTCCGATTCCACGCTGCTGTTTTATCTGGGTGTGGCGGCGATTACCACCACGGCGCTTTTTCTGATTTCGCGTTGGGTGTTCTCTCAGGGCTCGCGCCGGTTCGCGGATGAGGTCTGAGGAAACGGCATTGAAACGCCGCACGAGCGAGTCTGTTGTCTGGAGGTCGGACAAAAGGCAGGAACTCTTCATTGTTCGGCGAATTGTGAGGTTGTCGTTCAAGGGGGAGAGATGTTGGAAAGTTCCCCATCTTACAAAAGTGGGGATGGCCTGGAGGTAGCACGGGCGTCCCGCCCGTGAATGGCCGACGTTCTCGTTGGCGGACCGGGGATTTCGGGTCTTTTGTCCCGGAGCCCCTTCATGGGCGAGACGCCCATGCCACCTCAGAACCGCCTTCTTCTCTGGGTGAAAGTCCAAAGATGGAAATGTGGGTATTCGTGAACCGAAATCTTTTCTAGACAATGAGGCGTTCCGATGACAAAAGGCCGGATTTCCCCTTTCCATTTGACCTGCCGTTCGGGAAGCGTATAG